>CAJCIA010000271.1 GCA_903970275.1 Betaproteobacteria bacterium | reverse complement strand
GTGGGAAAACGCGGCGCCCAAAGCGGAAGCATCGGACGATCGGTACCGGCTAGAGATGGCCTTCTCGCGCGGGCTTTATTCCGGCTGGATGCACGGAGTTAATCACCAGCGGCTGGTGCACGCGCGATTCGGGAAGAAGCGTGGCGCCTTGCTCGGCCGGATTACCGCGGCTGGCCGGGATTGGTTGGAGCTCGGCGGTGCGGTGCGCGTGTCCCCCGGGGATGGAATCGTCATTGATCAGGGTGGCGATACAGACCAGGAGCAGGGCGGGCGAGTTTATGAGGTGATTGCACGTGGCGATGTCGTGCGCCTGGGCTTTGAGCGCGGGATCGAATTCCGCCTAGTTCAGCCGGGCGCGTTGCTTTGGAAGACAGACGATCCGCAGCTGAACAAGGAGCTACGCCGGAGTTTTGCCGGAGAAATAACCAAGCCGGCGGAGTTGATCGCCCTGACGATTTCCGGCGCTGCGGGCGAGCCGCTCCGAATCGAGGCGCGGCGAGGGGACTTTCATGCCGTCGCACTCTCGACCATGCCGCTGCAGGTCGCGCAAAAACGCCCGCTAACGGAAGCAACTCTGCGCGAGCAGCTGGGTCGCCTGGGCGGAACGGGTTTTGCGCTCGGCGCTTTGGAGAATCGGCTTGCGGGCGAGGTGATCCTGCCGCTGAGTGAACTAAACCGGCTGCGGCGCGAGCTGGTGGACAAATTGGCGGCGGCACCCGTCGCGCTACCTTCCGTCCCGGTCATTCATCCCTCGCTGACCGCGCGGCTGGCGCGCATCGCGAGCCATCGCAAAGACGTTGCGGCCACAGCGCTTACGGTCCTATGCCGGACGATGGAGCAGACCGAGGCGGCGTTGCGGCTGGGCGTGACCGAACTCTATGCCGACTTTGAGGACATTCGGAGGTACAAGGACGTGGTCGCGCGCGTGCGCGAATCGACCGCACGTATTTGCCTCGCCACGCCGCGCATCCAGAAGGCGGGCGAGCAGGGGTTTTTCCTGCTGATCGGAAACGCGCAGCCGGACGGCGTGCTCATCCGCAACCTCGGCGCGCTGGACTATTTCCGCGGTCGCGACCTGCAGCGCGTCGGCGACTTCTCGCTCAACGTGGCCAACCCGCTCACTGCGGAGGTGCTGATGGGCGAGGGGCTCGACCGGCTCACGGTATCCTATGACCTGAACGCCGAGCAGGCGCTCGACTTGCTGCACGCGGCACCGCCAGCGTGGTTTGAGCTTACGCTGCACCAGCACATCCCGATGTTCCACATGGAGCACTGCGTCTTTGCGGCATTTCTTTCGGAGGGGACGGATCACACGAACTGCGGGCGGCCGTGCGATCGGCACACCGTGACGCTGCGTGACCGGGTGGGCCTGGAGCATCCGCTCAAGGCCGACGTGGGCTGCCGCAACACGCTCTTCCACGCGCAGGCGCAATCGGGCGCGGCCTATTTTGAGGCCTTCCGCGCCATGCAGCCCGCCGCGTTTCGCATCGAGCTGCTCAACGAGGACGCCGAGGAAACGGCGCGCTTGATCGGCGGCTACCAGCGCTTGTTGCGCGGCGACGTGAGCGGCGGAGAACTCGTGCGCGAATTGAATCTGCGCAGCCAGCTGGGCGTAACGCGTGGGACGCTCGCGGTGGCGGATTAATCGGACGGTCTTCTGGAGCGGGCGGCCTGTGACCGCCGACGATGCGAGCCGGGGATCATAAACGGCCGGTACAATGGCGAACAATCTGAGCTATTCCCAGGATATGGGTTAGACTGTGCCATGTCTGATCCCCGAAACGTCGCGCACGATAAGAAAGTCATCCAGGAAAAACACAATCACGAGAAGGATCTCGCCAAGGGCACGGCCCAGGTGATCCAGCCGGGAAAGAAGGCGGCGCATGAGAAGCCGCATGGCGCGCACAAGGAGACGGAGCTTGAGGAAGCCGGCGGCCACGTTCCGCCGCCTGCGGAGTAGCGAGGTCTTGGAGGTAAGTCTGCCTCGAAAAAGAAAGCGGCGTCTTTGTGAGACGCCGCTTGGTCCGGGGCTTCGATCCCGCCTAAAAGAACAGCGGGATGATGAGGATGGCAACGATGTTGACGACCTTGATCATCGGGTTGATCGCCGGGCCGGACGTATCCTTGTAGGGATCGCCGACCGTGTCGCCGGTGACCGCCGCCTGATGGGCGAGGGAACCCTTTCCGCCGTAGTGGCCTTCCTCAATGTACTTCTTGGCGTTGTCCCATGCACCACCCGAAGAGGTGAGCGAGATTCCGATGAAAAGGCCGGTGACGATCGTGCCGACGAGCACCGCGCCAAGCGCCTGCGCGCCGATAAAGCCGGCCACGAGCAGCACGGCAAGCACCGGCAGCAGCGCCGGGAAGATCATCTCGCGCAGCGCCGCTTTGGTCACGATGTCGACGCAGGTGCCGTACTCGGGCTTTTGCGTGCCGGTGAGGATGCCGGGAAAGGCGGCGATCTGACGGCGCACCTCGATGACCACAGCGCCGGCCGCCTTGCCCACCGCGTCCATGGTATAGGCCACGAAGAGGAACGGCAGCACCCCGCCGATGAAGAGACCGATAAGGATGATCGGGTTATCCAAGCCGAACTGGATGACCGGCGCCGTGAGGTTGTGTGCCTTGGCCATGAGCTCTTGGTGGGCCTGCAACTCGCCGACGTACGAACGGAAGAGCACCAGTGCGGCAAGACCCGCGGAGGCGATGGCGTAACCCTTGGTCACGGCCTTCATCGTGTTGCCGATGGCGTCGAGCTCGTCGGTGATCTTGCGCACTTCCTTCGGC
>CAJCIA010000270.1 GCA_903970275.1 Betaproteobacteria bacterium | reverse complement strand
TGCAGCCGCCGAAACCGCCGATAGTCGGCCAGCGGCTCGTCGCGGGCGTTGATCAGCGCACGATTGAACTGCACCCATTCGTAGATGTCGGTCTGGATGAAATCGGCCCGCTGCGAGACTTGGTACGGCACGGCGTCCGCGCTGTCGTTGCGCCCATAGCGGCGCGGCGCCAGCGTCATCCCGACGCGTCCCGCGCCCACCATGAGGATGCGCAACGCCAGGAACGTAAGCAGCGTATCCACGTTGCGGCGCGTCAGCGGTGCGTCGCGATTGAGCAGGTAATTCTCGTGGCAGCCAAACGTGGCGCTCGTGTAGTGGTCGATGTTGTTCTTGAGAAAGGAAACCTCGCCATCAAGATGCAGATCCTTCAGTGCTTCCTGGAGCAGCACCTCACCGACATGGTCGTAAGTCACCACGTCGGTCAGCGAAAGACACTCCGGCGTGCAGTATTCCACGTGGCCCATGTCGAGATAAAGCCGGCCGCCGTTGAAAAGGAATCCGCCGTTGCCCGCCGGCTCGTCATAGTCGCGATCATGGAGATCGATCAGGCCAAGCTTGCGCTTCTTGAAGAGATGATCGCGCACGCGCGTGGGCACCGCCGGCAGCCCGAAGGACTCGGGGGCAAGGCAGCCGTACTCGGTCTCGAGTCCGGCCAGGCGCTTCATGTCTTCAAACCTACCGACGTTTCCCCCGCTGCCAAGGCGCGACGCGCTCGTCGCCCAATCGGTACCCGTTCGACTCACATAGAAAAGTCGCGTGAACCCAGCCAAAGGCTTGACGAAACCGGACTCCGCCGCGCTAGTCTGCGCGCAGCCGAGGAAGTGGCGAAAGTTTCTACTTTAAAATACGTGAAAAGGGTTGTTACTCTGGACCTATGATCAAACGGTTTCGCATCCCGTTGGTTCTCTTTTCCTTAGCGGTCACCGCCGCGTCTGGCTTTGCGGCAGATTCCTCCTCGGCGGCAACCCCCTCGTCTGCAGCGGCCGATGCCGCTGCAACTCCCAGCCATCGCTCCTATGTCTCGGTCAAGGGCGACAGCTTCACCAGCGTAAGCGAGAAGTTCGGCTGCACCATTCGCGAGCTGAAGAAGTTCAACGGCATCAAAACCACCCACCTCAAGCCCGGCACCACGCTCCTCATTCCCGGCTCGAAGGCCGTGGCCAAGAGCAGCAAGAAGAAGGGTGCCAAGGTCGCCCTCGCCAGCAACAAGTCGGAGAAGGCGCATCATCACTCCGCCATCGCCCAGCCGGTGCAGGACTTCGACGTCGCCCCTTCAACCTACGCCTCTTGTCCGCCGCCGCCTTCCGACGTCGGGAACGGTGAGTTCGCCGCGCCCGCGTCCGACGACCTGCCTCCTGCCTCGCCGTCCGCCGAGTCCATGCCGCAGCCGCTTGCGGAAAATCACCGCGCCAGCCTTCTGCCGATCCCAGCTCTTGCCCCAGCGCCCGTTGGGGCGACTCGGCCCAGGACCACCGTCGCGGCTTCCGTTCCTACGCACACGCCGGTCGCAACAGCGGCATCCGCCGCCCCGCTCCTCCCCGTGCCGGCGAAGAAGAGCTTCGCCGACGCGCTGGCCAACTTCTTCGGCGGCGGCGCCAAGGGCGCCTCGGAGTCCGGTGAGTGGGGCAACCGGTTCCTCGTGGAGACGCGCAACCTTGCGGCGCAGGGCATCTGCTACGATGGCTCGTGGCGGCCGGACGGCGAGAGCCATCGTTGGGAAATGGATTGCTCCAACACCACGCGTTATCTTTATCAGGTCACCGCTGGTATCGCGCTCCCGCGCACCGCGTCGGATCAGTATTATTACCTCCACCTGCAGGACAAGGCGTGGGATGTGCCCATGACCGGCAGCGGTTTTGCGGACACCAGCTTCCTGCGCAGCAACCTCAAGCCCGGCGACCTCCTTTTCTGGGAAAACACCTACCGGCCCGAGCGCCAGCCGCCCATCACCCACGTCATGATCTACCTTGGTTCCGACGCGCGCGGGCGCTGGCTCATGGCCGGCTCGCAGGGCAGCAAGGGCTTCTACAATCGGCGGCATAGCGGACCCGACGTCTATGTCTTTGACCCCACGCGCGCGGTAGGTGGATACACCACGTGGCTCGGCCTGGTGCATCACCGCGGCCGCTTCGTCGCCTACGGCCGTCCGCTCGAGGCCGATGTCTCCAAGCTCTCCGTGGCGGCCAACGACTAGGCCGCGCGGTCTGACCCTCTTCATGTACTATCTGGCCCTCAACGGCGCCCAGTCCGGCCCGTTCCCCCTTGA
The DNA here is from genome assembly GCA_903970275.1 of Betaproteobacteria bacterium. Lineage (GTDB taxonomy): Bacteria > Verrucomicrobiota > Verrucomicrobiia > Methylacidiphilales > UBA1321 > JABDGH01. Next base: position 1,272 of record CAJCIA010000270.1, on the reverse strand, counting down.
GCATCTTCGCGCCGGCTGGAAAAGCGGTGAGCTCCGCGAGGAGACCCTGTATTGGCAGGACGGCATGCCCGAGTGGCTCCCGTTGGGATCGATCCGTCCTCTGCTTGAGGAAGCCGGCGCTCCCGCCACGCCCGCCGCCGCCGTCGCCACGAACAGCCCCGGCATGGTCATCGGCGGCTTCTGGCGCCGCGTGGCTGCCTTCCTCATCGACGTGCTGCTGCTGGGCCTGATCGGCTTTGGCTCGGGATTTTTCCTCTTCCGTTTCTACATGTCGCTTGGCGTGGCCGGCATCCTGGTCGGTCTCATCATTGCCACGGCCTACTTCGGCCTGCTCAGCAGCCGGCTGGGCGGCGGCCAGACACTTGGCCAGCGGCTGTTCGGCCTGCGCGTGGTGGATGCGCACGGCCTGACCATCTCCCCGGGCCGCTCCATCGCGCGCTATCTCGTCCTCGCCTTTCCTTTCTTCCTCAACAAGGCGCTCAGCGACGGCCTCGTCGGCGGACTCTGGCTCGGTGCCTTGCTCATGATCCCGGTCATCGCCGGATTTCTCTCGCTCACGTATCTACTCATCTTCAACCGCGGCACCCGGCAGCTCGTGCACGACTGGGCCACGGGCACGTACGTTGTCCGCACCATCTCGACCCAGCCCGCCACCGCGCCGATCATATGGCGTGGGCATCTCATTGCCGTGGCGATCATCTGCCTCGCTGCCGTCGTCCTCTCCTGTCTGCTGCCGTTGGCTGTGGCTCTGCCAATCTTCCGGGAGACTTACGCGATTCGGCAGCGCCTCCTCGACACCGGCGTAGTGCAGGCCGCGACCGTCACAGGCGGCACCGCCGTGGCCGCGACGACAGGCCGGGTCGACAGCATGCGCGTCCTGACCCTGCTCGTCCACCTCAAGGGTCCGCCCCTTTCCTCACCGGTCGTCGCCGCGCACCTCGCTGGCATCGCGCTCAGGAACGATCCGGTCGTCTCCAGCTACAACCGCATCGATGTCTCGGTCTCGTGGGGCTACGACATCGGCATCGCCTCGGGCGTCGTCACCGACCAGTACCGGCACACGCCTGCGGAATGGCAGGCGCTGGCCGCGCAGCCCTAAATCGCTGGGCAAACGGAGCGCAGCCGGTAAACTGCGCGCAACGACTATGGGTAAATACATCCTCGGCTGTCTCGGCGTCGCCGTGCTGGCGCTCATCCTCTTCATCATCATCGCGGTGGTCGGCGGCATCGGCGGTTACAATCACCTCGTCGGCCTCAAGCAGAACGTCGACA
>CAJCIA010000269.1 GCA_903970275.1 Betaproteobacteria bacterium | reverse complement strand
CTGCGTGCCGACGTGGTGATCTTCACCGGCTGGTGCGCCGGGAAACGCCGCAAGGCCCTCCCCGCATCGCCGGAGACAGTTGCGGTCTTCATCGACGCCATGGCCGCCAGCAAGGCCCCCGCGACCGTCCGGCGGTATGTCTCCTCCGTCGCCACCTTCCATCGAGCGGCCAAGGCGACAAACCCGTGCGAGGCCGACGTCGTGAAACTGGCGTTGAAGCGGCTCCATCGAGAGCGCGGACGCGCCCAGGCCCAGGCGGCGCCGCTGAATGACGTGCTGGTGGCCCGCATGCTCGCCGCCGCCGGCAGCACCCTGCGCGATCAGCGCAACAAGGCCCTCCTGACGCTCGGCTACGTCACCTTGTGCCGCCGGTCTGAACTGGTGGCGCTGCTGCGCGAGGATCTGGAGATCGAGTCCGACGGCTTCGGGACCGTGACAATCCGCCGCTCGAAAGCCGACCAGGAAGGCGAGGGCGCGATTGCCGCGGTCACACCAGATGCCATGCGGCACGTGCGGGCCTGGATCGACGCCGCCGGCATCGAGGCCGGCCCGCTGTTCCGCGGCGTGTTGAAGGGGGGCCGCGTCGCCGGCGCCCTCGACGCGGGCGATGTGGCGCGCGTCTTCAAGGCGATGGCAGCCAAGGCCGGACTGACCGCCGAGGAAACCGCGCGGATCAGTGGGCACTCAACCCGCATCGGGGCGTCGCAGGACATGGTCCGTTACGGTGCCGAGTTGCCAGCGATCATGCAGGCCGGCCGCTGGGCAACGCCTGTCATGGTCGCGCGCTATACGCGGCGTCTCACCGCCCGCCGCAGTGCCACGGTGCAGATCGCCGATCGGCGGGCGCAATTTTGATGGAAAAGCACCTCAGATCGACCTTCAAAATGAGCATGCCCCAACCCTGAGTCTGAGAGTTAAAGTGCAGAACGTAAATCACAGGTTGATTACACTGGCTCCGCGCAGAGAAGGACGTACGACAGCGCGAACCCAGCATCGTGCGAGATCGTCACATGAACGCAGCCGGCCCGATGTTTTCCGGCCAAACGGGTAAGTCGTCGCGCGGCTCCCTTGGTAAGAGTTATGAATGGCTGCCGTGAACGCGTTGATAAAACTTCTATGTCTGTCCAGCGGACGCGATCAGTGATCCCCGTGCCCAGAGCCTTAGCGCACGCTTCCTTGGCGGCGAAACGTCCGGCGTAGAAGAGGGTGGGATCGCGTCGGCCTGAAGCCATCCGCTGCTCGGCCTCCGTGAACACTCGATCAAGGAAGCTAGCGCCGCGGTGGTCGATGGCCTCGGCGATGCGCTCGATCTCGCACAGGTCTGCCCCGACCCCGATGATCATCGATTCGCAACCATACGGAGCTCGCCGGAAAATAATCGGACATTGGATGTTTGATTTTCGGACACAGCATGCTATATGGGGTTGAAGCTCAGGAGAAGTCCATGGCGACCGTCTCAGCTCCGACCATCAAGACCATACCGGCTTACCCGGCAGCGCCGGTCGCGTCCGTACTGCGGGACGAACTGATCAGTGCCATCCGGCGACGGTATCGACGCAAGGGCACGCCACTTCCTAAGGACGATGACGCGGTCGTGGTCCTGACGCTCGAATTGGACTCGCTCACCGTCGTCGAGCTGCTCTCGAACCTCGACGATATTCTGCCTTTCAAGGTGACCGAGCGCGCCGTGAGGGCCGGTGGCTACGGCTCGATCGCCGAGGCAGTCAAGCACGTCACCGGTCGCGTCGAGAGCCAGTGGAACACACACCACGCAGGAGGGAAGCCATGACCACCGCCCATATGCCGGACAGCGACGCGGAAAGGCGCCAACTCGGGGAGAAGCTTCGCCGGGCGCGCGAATATGTCGGGTATTCGCAAGATGAGGTGGCGAGCCTGCTCAAGGTGCCGCGGACCGCCGTCACAAACATGGAAAGTGGGCAGCGCAAGGTAGAGGCGCTGGAGTTGAAGCGGTTGGCGGACCTCTACCGACAGCCCGTCGACCATTTCACCAGCGATGACGACCTGACCGCGGCGTCCTTGCCTTCCGACGTGAATCATCTGGCGCGTCAGGCTGCGGCGCTGTCGCCCAAGGATCGCGAGGAGCTCGGCCGCTTCGCCGAGTTCCTGAAGCTGCGCGCTGCTGGAGGCCGCTGATGGTCGACTTCGCCGTCGCGATCCGCCACGCGACGCTGGAAGCCGCGCGCCTTCACCGCGATCTGGGGATACAGGCAAAGGTGGCGCGCGGAACCGGTCGGGTGGACGTCTACGATACGATCGCACGTCTCAACGTGCCGTTGTTCTTCACCCATCTCGACGGCTTGCTCGGGGTCTACCTGCGCGAGCCTTCGCCTGGCGTGCTCGTCACGACCGAGCGCCCGCAGAGCCAGCAGCGCTTCACCGCGGCGCATGAGTTGGGGCACCACTATCTCGGCCATAAACCTAGTCTTGACGAGGAAGACGACATGTTGCGGCGCGCGCCGTTCCAAATCCGCACTGATGACGATCCGCAGGAGGTCGAGGCCGAGGCGTTTGCCGCCGTCTTCCTGCTACCGCGTTGGTTGCTCGATTTGCATTGCGACCGGCAGCATTGGACGGATGCCGATCTGCACGATCCAGTGAACGTCTATCAGCTCGCGCTGCGGGTGGGCACGAGCTTCAAGGCGACGGTCTGGACGCTGCACCGCTACGACGTGTTCGACCGCGGGACCGCAAAGGCGATGGCGGATGTCGAGCTCAAACGCGTCAAGCAGGAGATTCTCCGCGGGTACGAGCCGGCCAACTACAGGGGCGACGTCTGGCTGCTGACCGACCGCGATGCCGACATGCGCATCGAGGGCGGTCCCGGCGACCTCGTCGTCGTGCGACTGACTGAGCATAGCGGTGCCGGCTACCTTTGGCGGGTCGAGTCGCTGGACGGCGAGGCGCTGGCGGTCGTTGCAGACGGGCGGGAGCCGATTGGTGACGACGACGGCGTCGGCGGGCCGACGCTGCGCCGGATCACCGCCGCCGCCCGAGCCCGCGCAACGGGGGCGTTCCGGTTGGCAGAGGCGCGGCCCTGGGCGCCCTCCGCGCCGCTCAACACCTTCGCCGTCGACTACGACCTTGCCGGCCCGTCGCTCCAGGGCTGGTATGAGCCGCAGCGCAAGGTCCACTTCCAACGGCAGCTGCGGGCGGCCGCCTAGTGCTTGATGTGAAGTGCGATCTCCGGGCGCAGTTCGGGTCGGTACGCGACCAGGGCGCACGTCCGACCTGTCTTGCCTTCGCCACGAGCGATGCACATGCCGGGCTGCGCGATCCGTGGGAGGCACTCAGCGCGGAGTTCATCTTCTATCACGCCCAGCGGCGGGCGGGGCGTGCGCCCGACACCAGCGCAACCTTGCCCCACATGCTGACGGCACTCAGGGCAGACGGGCAGCCAGTCGAGTCCGCATGGCCCTACATCTTAGTCCTTCCTCCGAAACACGAGGATTATGGTCCGCCGTCCAAGGTGACGGTGTTTCGTCGTGCTGGCGAACATCTGGTTGGCGGCGTGGACGAGATTGTCGCCGAGCTCGATTCGGGACGGCCGATGCTCGTCTTGATGATGCTGTCGGACTCCTTCTACTTGGCCGACAACACTGGTTTCGTGGCGCCACCGCTGGGTGAGGCGCCAGACCCGCTCCGGCGGCACGCCGTGATCGCGGTTGGACATGGTGTGAGCGGGGGCGAGCTCGCCATCCTCATCCGCAACAGCTGGGGCACGGCCTGGGGCATGGCCGGGCACGCTTGGCTCCCCGCTTCTTATCTCGCGCCGCGGCTCACACACCTCGCTCTGCTGAAGGAGATGATCGATGTTCCTGCCTCGGATCCCGCGGCGTAGCCCAGCCGAAGCCTGGCTCGCCGCGTCCCAAGCCGTCCACGCGCTTCCCGGCCATGAGGGCCACCACGTCGTGATTGATATCGCCGAGCCGGTGCTCGAGACGGTGACCGACCGGGCGGTGGTTGCGGATGTGGACGAGTACCTGAAGGCGCACACCGAGACGGGCTTCCTGGTCCGGACAGTCGCCAACACGATCTTCCCACAGGCGACTTACGAGGATCACGGGTACCCCGATTTCTACAAAGTCTACACCGACAAGGTGTTCCCCCGACTGAAGCGCTCGCCGCGCGACTGGGGCCGGTATTTCGAGCGAATGGTCGCCTTTCCGACGGACGGTGGCCCCGACAATCTGCTCGACAAGCTCGTGCGCAAGATGAAGCGCCACGTCGAGGGTGGCTCGCCTTTTCGCAACATCTACGAGCTGCCAATCTACAATCCGGTCAAGGATGCGGAGGGTTCGCCTCGCGGCGGTCAATGCCTGAGCTTCATGAGCTTCAAGCTCGACCGCGACCGCCGGCTGCTACTATCCGCAGTCTACCGAAACCATTACTATACCGAAAAGCTGCTCGGAAACATCATCGGCCTCGGCCGGCTCATGCAGTTCGTCGCAGACCAAGCGAAGGTGAGCGTGGGTGAGCTGTCGATCCTGTCGACCCATGCCGAAGTAGACACGGGCGGTGCCACCCAGGCCGAGTTGAAGGCGCTGCACGCGCGCTGCGCCGCCCTGCTGGCTCGTCCGGATGTTGCTGCTGCCGCTTGAGACTCACAAAAATTCTGGCGTGCGCTCCACCCGATCGCGCATCAGTCCGTAATAGGCGTAGACGCCGTCCAGAAACTCGGTCTGGCCACCATAGCTCGGATGACGCACTTGGTGCGCCGTCACGCCTAAGTCGGCGAGCGCGAGCTGGGCGTCGCGGCCGATTGCCAGTACCGACTTGGGTTGCAGCGTCTCCAGCAGCCAGGCCAGGAGCGGGCGGCAGGCCTGACGCTCCGCGCGGCTGTGACAGCGGTTACTGAGCGGATCGTCGCGCTCGTGCGGGTGGAGCGGGAACACATTCCACAGGAAGACGGGACGGTTGAGCGCACCGAGTGCCTGCCAAATTATCTTGGCGGTGCGCTCTCCGACGGCGGGGCCGCGGGTTGATCGCGCGAGCGGTGCAAGGTCGAACAGGCCGGCGTGCGCCGCCAGATGGACCTCGTCCGTAAGGGCGAGGCCGGTCCGGCGACCTCCGCGATAGCCCAGGTCTCGAGCGATCCAGATGCTGTCAACTCCCGTGGCAAGCGCTGCGTCCAGGACGCGGCTTAAATTCTGCCGCCGGATCGCCGGTGCGTCATCCTCATCGTGATCAGCGCAGGCTTCGGCGTAGGGGTTGAAGACATTCTCGAACTGGAAGGCGGCGAGACGTGTGACGAACGCCTCGACCGCCGCAGAGCAGGACGTCATGGCAGAGGCTCGAATGCGATTTGACGACGATCGAGGTCGATACTGACGGCGCCGCCGCGATGGGCTTTCAGCTCACGGAACACACGGAATCCTTCAAGAATGGCGCGCTCCCACTGCCAGAGAGGCCGCGCCTCGACCTCGTAGCCCCGGACCAGTTCGTGCACGGCCTTGAGCAGGCCGTAGTCGAGCGTGTCGACGGTGCGAAAGTCGGCGTTGCGGACGCCGTGGTTGAAGATCCAGGTAGAGATGCCTTCCTCAATGATGCCGGCGCGCGCACCGTCCTCGTTTTCATCGATGCCGGGTCGGCTCTTGCGCTTGAGCTTCAGCAGGGCGCGCAGGGTGGGCGACCAGCCGAGGATGGCCGCGAAGGCGAGGTGGAAAACATCGTGGAAACGATAGTCGTCCGGCTCGAGCCTGTTGTCGGTCAAGCGGCTACCGATGTTCACGCCGTTGAGCTGTTGAACGGCATATGTACGACCGCCCACGATGCGTTCTCGGAACAGCACGGTCATCCGACGCGGAAGCTGCTCCTCCGGTGGGAAGTCGGCGTCGAACAGAGGCCCCCAGTCCGGGCGGTCGGGCCAGCGGCCGAGCGTCTTAACGACGTTGCGCCTCACCGCCTCGTCGAGACTCACCTCTGCGTCGTCGGCCGCGGCGACCAGCGCGCGGAAGATCTCGACGAGATCGGCCGACAGAACGTCCCGATTGGCGGCGATCCGACCGCTCGACCAGTTTTCCAGAAGGCGGCCGACTCTTCCGGCGAGGGCGAGCAGCCGATGTTCGACCGCCTCGCTCGCGACCGGGCCGGTGAAGCCGCCGGAGGCGCGCTGCAGATCAGCGAAGCTTACAGGGGCGGCTCGCCCTTGATAGTCCCAGTCGTCCAACCTCGCGGGCGCCCTAAGCGCGAGCTGTGACAGCGGCAGGTCGGCGCGAAGCGCGGCGTTAGCGAAGTACCAGAGGCTGTCGCCGAGTTCCTCGATGACATCGTCGTGGTAGGCCACGAAGGCGTCGCGATCGCGCTGCTTCTTCTTCAGCGCGCTGAGAAGGCTGCCGACCTCGCCGAAGAGGCCGAGCAGCACGAAGCCAAGCCCACCGACGCCCGGCCGTGCGTTGCGGTCGGTGCGGGTGGTAAAGTCCTGAAATTCGTCCAAGCCGATGGGCGCTTCGCACTCCTCGAACAAAGAAGATTGCGGACGCAGCAGCACCGATCCGTCCACGACTTCCAAACCCCACTCTCCCCCGATGCTACTTTGCCCCGACGCGCATCGCTTGCGGACCTGGCTCTTCGGAAAGTCCGGCGTAGCAAGCAATCCGGCGTCGCGGCCAATCCCTGTTGCAGGTGCATTCTCCTGCCGACGCGGCGCGTCCCAGTAGGAACTGCCCCTGTCGCAGGGTATAGCCCGCTTGATGACCGGACGCGCCCTGTTTCTCCACCTCACCGACCCGCATGTTTCCGCAGCGGGGGTCCCATTCGCTCGTGACGATCAGAAAGTCACCATTCCGGGCATTGCGCCTCCTACGCGCGAGCCGGCGCTCGAGCTGATGCTGCGAAGGCTGGGGCAGCGCCTTGCCGAGGGGGGCCAGACGCTGGACGGCGTGCTGTTCACAGGCGACGCGCAGAACGAGGGCAAGCCGGGCGGACACGAGCTAGTCCTGAAGCTCGTCCTAGACCATCTCGGGTCGGCTGGCATCACGGCCGACCGGATCGTAGCCGTTCCGGGGAATCATGATGTGCCGCGCGACAGTGCACCTAGCAGCGCAGACCGCTACAAGAGCTTCACCGACGTGTGGAGCCTAGCCGGTTGCGTCGTCCCATGGCTGGACGGCGTCGATGCCGGCCCACTGACACCGGACCGGCATCGCCTGAGCGCGGCGGACAAGAGCTGGGTGGTGTTCGCGGTCAACACCAGCAACTGGTCCCACATCGTATCGGAGCTTCCGGAGCCGCTGAAACCCATGTGGAGTCGCATTCCCGATGCGGTCGCTGCGGGCAACACGGAGCTGGCCGACAAAATCCGTACGCAACTTCAGGATCTGATCCGTTTCGACATGGCGCGGGTTTCACCCGAGCAGCTCGAAGTGCTCCGAGAGATTGTGAGGGCCACTCCCGGCCCCCACCATGGCCGCCAGCTTCGCATTGCCGTCATGCACCACCACCTGCGGGCGCCGAGCCTGCGCGAGGAGGTGAAGGCGTTCGCCGACATCTCGAATTTGGAACAGCTACGGGCCTTCCTGCGTGGGAGCGCGCTCGACATCGTGTTGCACGGCCACAAGCACGAACATGCAGCCTACTTCGACCATATCTACGCGGAGAACGGCGAGGACGTGCACCGGACTCTGGTCATCTCTGGCGCGACCTACGCCGTAGGACGCGACGGCGATGCGGCGCGCCTGATTGCGATCGAAGGGCTGCCGCACACGCCTGAAGTGACGATCGAACCGCTCCCGCTGCCTCGATCAGGCGCGGAGCCGCCGCGGCCTGGGTCGATCCGACGTCGTCTCTGGGCGGTGCGCGGGCAGGCGCAGGAGCCGGTTGCGGTGACGCCTAATGCTCCGGTCGTAATCCACGGCTCCGATCTCGACGAAGTTTATGCCCGCGCGCTCGCTATAGCTCAAGAGGATGCGCGGCGCGGCACGCTTGTCGTTAGTCTCGACCTACCAGATGATGGCGACGAGCTGCCGTTACCATCGGAGTACACCGTACCTGATAGGCTGACCGGCGCGGAGCGCACGGCTTGGCTACGCGAACTGGTTGGTTGGTGGCAGCTCGACAGGTCGCAGCTTGAGCACCGCATTCCGCACCTCCATGGCGCACGACTTCGCCGCTATGGCGGCACGTTCGATCAGATAGCCAGAATCCGGCGCCTCTTGACGACAAAGGCCACCACCCGAGCAATCGCCATCCTTGTTGACCCAACGCGCGATTTTAAGGCCAATGGGATCGGCGAAGAGTTCGCATCTTTTTGCCTTGTCGAGTTCCGGCGGCGCGACGCCGATGCCGGCCGTGTCGTCGTCGACGCGATTGCCTTCTACCGCGCCCAGGAGATGAAGCGTTGGTGGCCGATTAACGTCGCAGAGCTTCGCTTGCTGCAGCGAGAGATTTGCGCAGGTCTCGGTTTACATCCCGGCCGTATAACCACAGTTGCAGGCGATGCCCGCACCATCTCCCGGTCGCCGACACAGGTCTCGATGCCGATCATCGATCGCTGGCTCGACCAGGCGCCCGAGCGGCTCCACCTCCTCGCCAACGCCTTCGTTCATGGAGAGGGCATCAAGGCGCAACACGCCCCAGTGATCGCCGACTGGCGTAGAAGCTTGACCGAACTTAGAAGCTCGGCCGAGCACTACAACGGCGATGGAATCCCTGTCGCGATTGAGGGCCTTTCCATGCTTGCAGCGTATATTGAAGCCAGCTCAGGCGCAGAGGACCGTGAGCTTCGTTCGCTGGCGCATGACCTCGGGGACCTTGCCCGCCTCAATGAGAGTTTCGAGGCATCAGCACGTGAGCAGGCGGACTTCGACCGCTGGTCCCCCAATGCGAAGAGCTTAATCGCGCGCCTAGAAGGATTAACCGCAAGTCGTTTTCCATCGCCCTAGACACGTGAGTGCGGCGCCGATTATCGATATATAAAACTCGGCGACGTTGGGGTCACCACACGGTTTGTACAGAATCGTACGCTAAGCTGCCCGAGCCATGAACGCCGAGGGAACATCGCGTAGCGGCCTAAAGTCTGGCGTGGCGCTGCCGCTGGCCCAAACGTAGTCGCCGGTCAGCGCGATATGTTCCCAGCCCAGGGGCGCGACATGGGCAAGGAGATCATCGGGGATGGTCGCGCCGAGGGCACGCGCGTGCTGGACGGCACGGTGCAGATAGGGGGTACGCCATAGAACGGGCAGGATAGCACGGTTCGTGGCACGTAGCGGGAACATCACTCGGGTTCCATTTTGACAGGCGTTCGGGTCGTCTTCTGCGCCGAGCCAGAGGCAAGCAAGCCCGCATTGTTGGCCTACAATGCACATCTTGCAGTGGAACCGGTGGGCAAACTCGTCGAAGGTTGTCGAAACTCGTCTCAAGCTCCGCGGCTGGCGCCGGTTTGGACGAGATTCGACAAAATCGCCCGTGTTTCGCCGACGCGATCGGCGCCGGCCGCCGCTACCTGGCTCCTGCCGGTGCCCGCATCCCCTCCCTGAGCAACCTTGCTTCGACCCTGGCGCGGCGCTGGGAAAGCGGCCAGTCACCGGGAAAGCGCGAGGGCAGTCGTCAGTAGAGTCCACCATCCCGGTGCGTCAGTAGAGTCCCCGGTCAGGCGATGCCAAGCCGTCGAGCCTCGGCCTTCGGGACGGCAGGCGGGGACGGATGCAGCACAAGCCCCTGTTTGTCGGCGTCAACGTGGGCCTCGGGGTAGACGGCCAGCGCGAGGCTCAAGGCATCCATGAAGGTCGGCTTAATCTGTCGGACCAGGCGAAACCCGGCCCCAAATTGGGCGTGCACGGCGCCCCAACTGATCGGCGTGGACTTGCTGAGGGAATGGAGCCGGTAGGCGAGCCAGATATACACGTCGATGGCGAGGCTGCGGGTGCCGATGGCCCTGATCGCCTCCTCGCGCACCGGGACCGGGTGATCCCGGAGCGACTGCCAGAAGCTCGGATCGAGGCGCACGCGATCTTGCCAGAGGGTCGGCTGATTTTCGTCGATGACACTGGCGAAGGTGATCGCGTCCTGCACGAACGCGCCGTTGTGGCGAGACTCCGCGCCGTTCCCGCGGTCGGTGAAGAATGTCAGGCGGCAGGCCGAAATCCGGCGGGCCTGCTCGGTTACGAGCTGGTAGGTCTTGCCACCCGTGGTCAGGCTCATGCGGCCCATCCACGATTTCATGGAGCGGCCCAGCTCAACCTCCGGGGCATTCGTGCGGACGGCCTCGGTCTGTAGATACAGCAGGATCAGGCGAGCGATCGAGCCGTAGGGCACGCCCACCAACTCACCGCTCCGGCTTCTGCCTGACTCCACAAGCAAGGTCGTTCGATGCCCTTCCCTTTTCCATAGCCCTTCTTCAATGCGTTTGTGCGGGAGTGAGGTCATCGCGAAGCCCGCGTGGGTGATCCCAAGGCGGCTTTCTTCGTCAGCCAGCACGACGGCTGCGGCCTCTATGGCATGGCGTTCGCCCTTGGTGCTGGCGAACGTCCGCGCACCCTCAAGACCATGTTGCAGGATCAGCCGATGCACATCACCCATGTGGTTCATTAGGCGAACGGTTTTCCACAAAGGCAAGTGGGACTTTACTGACGTAGGCTAATCGAAAGGTATTAGATTTAAGCTATTAGCTTCGTCAGTAGAGTCCTCGGGATAACCCGGAGTCGCGTCACCAGAGTCCCCGAATCGCGTCAGTAGAGTCCTCGGGATAAGTCGCGCGGCCTGTGGACAACCTCGGCGTCCCCGCGCGTCAGTAGAGTCCCCTTCATGTAGCGACTCGGCTCACCCTCCCGTCGCTAGAAGGCCCCTGCTGCACGCGCCGTGGTGGCCTCGATCACCGGCGACCTGGTGCAGCATCGCCGGTTCGCCCGCGTAGGGTGCAACGCGAGATTGGCAACTCTCTTGCACGTTATCACGTTTGCCTGTAACTGTGTGTGCATGCAAACACTTGCACTCGTTTGCCAAAAGGGGGGCGCCGGCAAGACCACGCTGGCGATCCACCTCGCGGCCGAAGCGGCAGCGCACGGGCTGCGCACGCTCTTGCTCGATCTTGATCCTCAGGCCTCGGCGGCACGCTGGGCCGACCGACGCAAGCCTGGTGCGATCGATGTGGACGTGACCGTCGAGTCCCCCGCCCGCTTGGATGCCGCGCTGCTGCAAGCCGAGCGCGAGGGATACGACCTGGTGGTGCTAGATACCGCCCCGCACGCTGACCAGGCCGCGTTGCGCGTTGCGCGCCTCGCCGACCTGGTGCTGATCCCGGTGCGGCCCTCAATCCTCGATCTCGACGCCATGGGCGCCAGCCTGGACCTGTGCGCACTCGCTCGGAGGCCTGCCGTCGTCGTCCTGAACGCTGCACCGATCCGATCGCGCGTCGTGCAGGAAGCGGCCGAGGCCGTGACCAAGCTCGGCGGCGAGGTCATGCCACTGGTCATCCGCGAGCGTGTGGCGCTGCGGCACTCCCTGGTGGATGGCCGTGTCGCGCGCGAATTCGAGCCGGGCGGGGCGGCTGCCGCTGAAGTGACTGCGCTCTACACGCAAACGTGCAAACGTGCAAACATGTCAACACGGGAGACTGTCTGATGGCCCGTCGTCCATCCTTGACCGAGGCAGGTATCACCCGGCCGAGCCAGGCTTTGCCACCACCGGCGCTCGTTGAGACCAGCAGGCGATCGCCTGCACGGCGGGGCAAGAAGGCGATCGCGTTCTGGGTCGATCCTGGGGCTTCAATGCAGTTGCGTCTCGCAGGAGTGACCATGAACCGGAGTGTCCAGGACATCATGACCGAGGCCCTGGAAGATTGGTTCCGCAAGCAGGGATTGCCGCGGGTCACCGAAGATCAGGCCGCATGAGCGACGGCTCGCAGCTCCGCCGGTGCGATCCGGCACGCAATATGGCCCGGTTCTACGTGCTGGCGGTGCACCCTGACTTGGTGGACGGCTGGTCGCTCGTGCGGGAGTGGGGGCGCATCGGTCGGCTTGGCCGGGTGCGCGTCGAGCCGTTCACCGAGCTGGCCGCAGCCGAAGCCGCTGGCGCGCGCATCGAACGCGCCAAGCGCCGGCGGGGCTACGCTTGACCGCGCGAGAGGTGATGAACCGACTACGTCGTGAGGGATGGATGGAACGGCCTGGCAAGGGATCGCACGTCGTGTTCAACAAGGCCGGCCGCGATAATGTGCCGGTGCCGAACCACCGTGGCGATATGCCGACCGGCACGCTTCGGTCGATCTGCCGCGCTGCCGGGTGGGAATGGCCGCCGCAACGGTGAAGGAGGAGCGGATGCTGCACTACTACGCGATAGCCGAGGCCGGTGATGGCGGCTCGTGGTGGATTAGCTTTCCCGGTCGTGACGGCATCGTCTCGGCTGCGGATGACGCTGGCCAGATCGTGCAGCAGGCGCAGGACGCGCTCGCATCTGCCGCGATGCATGGCGGACGCCTGCCGCCGTCGATCGAGGATGGGGCGGCGCCACCCGACGACCTGTCGGAGTTCCAATCGCCAGCGATGGTAGTGGTGATCCCGTTCGCAGTGTCGGTCGCACGTGCCGCAGCCGAGTGACCCCCATGGGTCGCATGCCCAGCGTTCGCCGATAACCCGAATTCCCGGAACCAAACGGGACGGCGCAGCACTGCCATCCTCTCGCCAACCGCCTCCCGCGTCGCCGCTTATGTTCCCACTTTTGATCCCTGTTTTGATCCCTGTGGGCGTTCCCACTTTCGTTCCCTGATCTGCCGAGCGATGGTCGTTGCGGGATAGCGGTCAATCTCTGACAGACCAAGTCATCCTAGACGGATGCTCTCTGCACTGAGGCGGGCACCATTTGCCGCCGGCGGCGTGCGCTACAGGCATGCGACAACACGAGGATTCCGCTGCATGCGAGATGCCGATATCGAGACTTGGTCGAGGTGGGCGCTGCCGGCGAGGGTGGAACAGGTCTACCGCTGCACACGAGTCGCCAGGGATGATTGGCGCCGGCGCGCGCGCGATCCACAGGGGGCGCCGGACGCCAGGGCGTTCTGCCAGGGCACCCCGATCGCCTGCGAGGCTGCCGCGCGTGCTGCCAAGAGAGTGGCGATCGAAGTGGCGATAATTCAGCACCTCTGGCCTGGCAGGCTCGACGCGGTGTTGCGGCCGTCACTCCGCTGGACTGGTTAGCTCCCCGCTTGCCTGCGCTTGCTCAACCGGCGCTACGCTTCTTCCCCGGACGCTTCGACCGTCGATCCTGCTCCCGTTCCTGAGCATCTTTCTTTGCGCGATTTCAAAGCGATGGCGTGCGCACCTTTGGCGCGCTCCGGCTTCGTTCGCTGCTCGGCGGCGTTCGTGGGTTCTAGGGTGGTCTGCCAGCACTGAAGAAAGTTTGGGGATGGATTCTCTGAACCTCGTGCAGTCCAGTAAAATCCTAGGCTTTCGCTGCCTGCGCCGCGGACACCGCCTTACCGAACCGCGCGAGCACCGCCGCTAACGTGTCGGCCGGATCGCTGGCGAGGATCTGCAGGACCTCATCCGTGCGAGCCCCTGTCCGCCGCGCGGCCGCGACCTGGTCCAGTGCGGGCGGCAGCGGCGGGTGATCACCCCAGGTGCCCGGGGCAGGCCCTGGAGGCCTCTGGCGCGGTCTGTAGCCACGCCACTGCGTCTCCGGCAGCACGGCATAGGCATTGGTGACCTGGCGCAGCAGAAAGCCGCCGTTCGCGCACACCGGCTCGCACCGTGGCACCCAATTCAGGATGCCCAGCTCGCGCAGCCGCTTGATGGCCCTGGCAACCGTGCGCTCGCTGACATTCGCCGCGCGGGCGATCGCCGCGTAACCAGGGTCCAGCCGGCCGGTGCGGCAATCCAGGAAGTCGAAGAGCAGCGCGTGCAGCACCTGCAAGGCGGCGGGGCCGATAGCTCCGCCATGATGGCCCTTGGCCTGGTGCTGACGGGTCTGCCGGTCGAGATCGCGTGCGCGGTTCCAGAGCTCCACCCGACGCTTCCTCGACATGGGCTCAAAGCGGATTTTCGCCGTGGTGCTGCCCGACCATACCGGCCAGGGGGCGAGGGCCTCCGGCACGGCGCCGGCGGCAAAAGGCAAGCATGCGTAAATGTGCATGACGCGAGTGTCTCCTGCGCTCTTGGAAGAGCCCACTCGCGCCGCTTAAAATGACTTCGCTGAGTCGTCGTTCGCCGTAGCGCGAATGGGACGTGGCCGCCGCGGCGTGGGTGCGTCAACACTCACGTCCGCGGCGGATTTTGCAGCGGCGGCCCCCTGGACCGTTGCTCAGGCACAAATCGCTCGCTCGCTAACTGCGCCGATGTCGGTGTGTGGTTCACTGGTCGAGCGCCGGCGGCAGGTTCGTCAGGCGGCCAGGGCACTCGGTTGCTGGGCTTCGCCTGACGCTGGCGTATTTCCTGGATGGCGCGCCGGAAGGCGGATTTTGGGTGCCGGCCGCGACCTGATCCAGGCTATCGAGGCCGCCACGTCGACCAGGGTGCGCCGGCCGACCTTGTGCGCAACGATATGGCCCTTCGCGATATGCACGAAGGTGGCGCGCCGGCTCATGGTGGACAGGGCTGTCCAGCGCTCAATCGTTACAAATGGCGGGAATTCGGCGGCCTTCACGTCGATTGGGGAGAGGGCGTCCATCACAACCTCCGAGTCGCGGGCATCTAAGTGCCGAAACCGGAACTCGCTTGGCGCCCGAAGTCCAGGGCTCAACCCCCAAGATCAGATAGTGTCCCCCTCCCGTCGGACAGCGTGCCCCAAACTAAACTCCAGGCGAGGGAAGCGCCCACGCCGTCCGCGGAGCACGGCGGAAATCGTTGATGTGGTCGTGCTAAATCCAAGGTGCTTCATGACACCGTGCACGAAAACGCAGATCGGGGCGTCTGCCTTAAGTGATATCGACATCCCCTGCCACTGGACATCCGCCAGTTGGGCAAGAAACCTGACGAATAACCCCCAAGAAGGTACGCGCAGGTCTGCAGACATTGTTGGCCATAGTGTGAGGAATTTCATCGAAGAAATAAGCCCCGAGAGTTGGGAGCAAACGTCAAACTCCGGCACCCAAAGGCGAGATTTTCCGATTGCGTCCCGAAAGCATTGTTGCACGGTCGCTGCATCAATGGTCGGCGGCGCTCCCTTGCGATTGGCCCGGCTGCGCTGCTGCCGAGCCGCGTCCGTCTGCGCGACTGGCCCGTACTTCGGCGGACGGCCCATAAAAATTATTCCCTGTCACGTTTTATCACGGTTGTCACGATATGGAGGCCATATAGTAGCATAACTCATTGAATTATAGTGGTTTTCTTCAGGGGGGCAATAGGCCGGCGTCTGCCTCGCCACGCAGGCACCAACTCGGCATGTCGCCGGTGGGTTCACTCGCGATACTGATCGACATCAGTACGCGAAAATCGATAACCCGGAGGCGCCCAAGAACGGAGATCCCAGTGAAGGAAAGCACTGAGCGCACCCGCACGTCGCGACCGATGTTCTCCGGAACCCTGCATCTGCCATCGCGATCTGTGCCGAACCCCGAGCCGGCAAAGGCATCGGCACCCGTAGCGGCGGAAGGAGGCGACCGCATCGCCCGGCGCGTGGCTGACCTGGCGGAATGCCGCCGCCGGTTCCCGGTGCTGTTCGACGCCCACCGCCCGGTGCCCCTCGCGATCGGGATCCACAAGCCGCTCGGCAAGCTGATCGGCGTCCAGCGCGCGAAATTTCTACTGGAGTGGTGGACGAGCTGGCCCGCCTACGTCGCGGCCGTGGCGGCCGGCGGACGCCGGCACAGCCTGGACGGCAGCGACGCCGGCGAGATCACGGAAGAACAGCGCAGCCTCGCGGTGCGGCTGCACGGGGCGCGGGCCCTTGGGCAGGAAGGGAAGCGCGCGGCCATGGGTGCACCAGAGGCCATGGGTGCACCAGCGCCGGCAGACCAGCCGATGGAGTGACCACGGCCGCGGCCAGTCAGCTCACGATAGTGGGTGTTCTCGTAACCAAACGCGTCGACGGGCCGGCGCGGGAATCGGTAATCCGCGGGCCCCGAAGAACTGAGATCCCAGTGAGCAAACGCACTGAGCGCAGCCGCATCCGCGTACGAGAGTTCAACTGGGACAGCCGCAGGACCCCGGGCACTGGCAGCGACTGCCTGAATTCCTTGACTCCTCCATTGCAGAAAGAAAAAACTCAGATGCCCGAAACGCCAAAGGCCGCCAATGTGATTCGCCTGCTCCGCGAGGCTGGCGCCCAGCCCCACGCGATCACGTCCGGACAGGCACAAGCGTGATGCCCGTTCGGTAGCATCAGACTAACCCCGATGAGACAAGTGGGGGCGCCATACGGCGCCCCCTACTGTTGGTCTTTTCGCCGACCTGGCTCTCATCTCATGCGACTTTCTCCTTGCTCATGAGTGTTGCCGCCTCACGTCGACCAAGTCCAAGTGCAAGGAGAGTCAGAATGAGCGCGTTGATGCTCACCCCTTGCTCCTCCGCTCTGTAGCGAAGTTCATGATGAAGAGAGGGGCTTAAGCGCTGCACCCATTCGCCATTGTACTTGTCGTGGTCGTCGTAGCTCCAGGACAGCACGACTGCATCGCTATCTCGCTGTCCCCATTCGGTCAGGGTCCGAACAACCTTGCTCCTCCGTCTTTCTTCGTCCACATCCTCCTTTCCTAATAGTGACAATTCCTCTTCGAGAAGAGAGGCAACAAAGTTGTTGAAGTTGTTGACCCTCTTCCCGTCCAGAGCTGCTTGGAGGGATATCCGTTTGTGCGTCGCTTTAGGCACCCGAACGGATATCTTCCCGCTCGGCAGCTCGTGTGCCGCAGGTTGGGGAACGGGGATGGCCCGCGCCTCATTTGCTCTCGTCCAGACCCTTACGGCTTCGGCGCCCTTTTCAAGGGCTTCCGCTCGGGTGCGTCCAAAGGCGTAGCAGCCAGGGAGGTCTGGGTAGCTGGCGAGGTATCCGCCGCCCTCCTCATCCGCAAGTGAGATGAACTCGACCGGATACTCGTCTGGATCGACGATTACCGTATTCATGGTCTTCTTTTCCTCGTGTAGACTGGCAGTCGCATTTGCCTGCATTTCGATAACGGGCATTATTGCTCCTCCTTCGGCACTCGATTGCAGACAACGGGGCGCGCGGCACCAACGGCGACATGCGCCGCAGTCCCATTTTCTTTGAGCATCGATATCAATCCTTGTTGGTTACCCTCAGTCGGTTTCGCCGTTGAGTAACAAACAAGGTGGTGGCAGCCCGATCGCGAAGCAGTCGATCACTTTGTATTTGTGCATTTCAGCTCTCTCCTTTCGTTGATTGTTTGAGGTTCTTGCAAGTCTCCATATGGCGCTGAATCAACTTGGCTCGTTCCACTTGAGACAGCTCCTTAGGGATGAGCAGCGGCCATTCAACTCCTTCGAACCGGAGGATCAGATAGTCTGAGTCAACGTCGGTAGGACCTATGGCCACCATCTTCATCTTTTCGCCTCCAGCCGAATCGTAGGATCGACCTTTCGGTATCACTACATACGCACCACATATGGTTATGTCAACTAGAAATTTTTTGCATGTCTTTGGCGTCACCATATCTATGTAACCGTATTGAACACGTTCTCATATAACCGCATATAGTGTCACGCCAACAACCTGTGCTCCCCGGCCACCCCCTACGCGGCCGAAATGCAGGCTCCCGGCGCAACCCCAGTTAGAGGGATAAGGCTATGACAGAACGTGAAAAACCAGAGCCTACAAGCTCAAACTCTCCGAAAGGTGACGGCCACAGCCACGCCAGGCTGATCCTTGAGTGCATTGTGCTCATCCTCACCTTAGCCGCCGGCGCCGTGCGGCTCACCGAGCTGTACTATGAGCATCGCCTCACGGAAATGTCAGACGTGACCCAGAGTGATGACAGGCTGCCAGCCTGCAGCCTGACCGCCCGCATGAAGCCGTGGCAGCATAACCAAAACCGGGCTCTGGACATGGCGGTGTGGCGGTGCCGGGCATAAGCGGGCTGGTTTCATCGGCGGGTGTGCCAGTCGGCTGACCGCACTAAATCCGAACTAGCTGCCCGAGCTCACAACGGCCGATTTGGAGCACGCGCCGGGCTGGCGACGCCGCACCACGTTGCCGGTGATCGAGCTCACCGCGGTGCCGCTGCGCATGCCGAGCCCGTACGCGTTGCCGGCAGCGCACCGAGGCCGCACAGGCGACGCACCATCACGGCGTCGGCGATCGATGTTGCCCTCGCACGTCGCCGGCAGCGCTGGCGAGGCTGCGCCAGGCCGCGGCGATCGGCCGCGCCGCTTGTTGCGCATGCACCAGCGCGCGCACGCCACCGGCAGCGCCACGCGGCCGAGCTGGTGCCGCTGCGCCGGAGCGCCGGCGATCCAGGCCGCCGCACAGCGTCCGAGGGTAGGATCAGGTCGGTCAGCGACCACGGCGCCAGGTCGTGCAGCTCGGCCGGGTGCGCGATCCGAAACAGCCAATCGCCATGTGCCAGCAGCACGGCGCAGCGCACCGCGGCGCTCGCTCGACCGGCGCCGCGACCGCCCATGCCTGCAGCTCGTCGTGATTCATGGGATCATTGCCCGCACGATCTGATATCGCCTGGTATATCTTCTAGGCCGTGTGCCGGCCTGCATCGTTTGCTCGAAACCGCCCCCGGTACGGCCATTTCCGCAAAAATTCCGAAAATGTGTGCTTATGTGCGCTTTGCGCCGCCGCGCCGACCAGCGTACGGGCCGCAAGTCGTTGTCGTTGCTGGGGTTATAGTACTATTCGGTGCACTATCGAATTGACAGTCAATCGATGCACCTGACCCGAGTTCCAACGGTCACCACTGGGCTGTCGCGGCTCGCCGTTGGACAGCTGCCGCTGGTCGGTGGCCCGGATCGTGTTTTTGGTGACTTTGTGCTTGATAAGTGTAATTATCGGGCGTAAAAGACCCAGGGCAAATTCGCCCGCCGGAGACCGCCCAAATGGCCCGACCGCCGACCAGGATCGACACCGCGCCAGCCATCGTTACGGCAAGCGAAATCACCACCAACCTGCGCCAGCATGCCGAGGCCGCCCGCGGCGCCTTCGCCAGCAACACCGAGCGCGCCCTGCGTGCCGACGTGGTGATCTTCACCGGCTGGTGCGCCGGGAAACGCCGCAAGGCCCTCCCCGCATCGCCGGAGACAGTTGCGGTCTTCATCGACGCCATGGCCGCCAGCAAGGCCCCCGCGA
>CAJCIA010000268.1 GCA_903970275.1 Betaproteobacteria bacterium | reverse complement strand
GGTCGGCAAAAACGAGTCGTCCCAAGACCTTTCGGTCAATCGACTTGTCCGCTTGTAAGATATTTGGCCCGAAAGCGTCAACCACATTTTTATAAGCCGTGAACGTGGTCTCCAGCGGGTCCAGCACCCGCCGAGCGATGGCATCGGTATCAATGACGTGCCACCCTCGCGCTCGCAGCATCTCGGCCACCGTCGATTTACCGCAGGCAATGCCGCCAGTCAGGGCGATGGAGAGGCGGGGACTCACAAAATTAGGCCAATTCGATTCCAGCCGCCTTGGCTGCCCGGGCCAGTGCCTTGTCGAGCGTCGCCAAACCTGCATTTCGCCGAATTGCCAACTCGAGGTAGGCGGCGTCGTAGATTGTCAGCGCAAATTCTCGCGCAAGTGTGAGTGTTTCCCCGCGACAACGACTACTGGTTTCCTCATCGGTCGAGACCGGGAGGGCGAACACGATTTCAAGTGTTCGTTCCGTTTCAGCCCTCGCAATTCGCTTGCGACGCTCGGCCGTCCATATGGCATTGGTTACCTCAATCCAAAAGTGCGTTGGCACATACTTTGATCTGCCTGGCATCGCTCGAATATCTTCTATTGTCCGACGCACCGACGGAGAAATCTCGTCCTCCAACAACACGCTCAGGATAAGCGAGCCATCAAGCACAACAGCGTTCACATTCGCCGCCCCGCATCGATGAAATCCTTCCAAGTCTCGCCTTTAAGCAACTTCATTTTCCCACGACGAATCAAAATACGGTCCCAAAATTGTTTATCGTCGCCCGTGTGAATTGGAATTAGCCGGGCAATCGGCCGGTCACGCCGGGTAATGATGATCTCCTTTCCTCGCTCCACTTCTTTCAAAAGCGCCGGCAAGTGTGTCTTGGCCTCGTAGGCTCCAACCGATTTCTGCTTGGGAGCTATCATAAAACTAGTCTAGAGACTAGTCTCTTTGCTGACAAAGACAAGGCTAAGGTTTGTCCGCGGGCCTTTCTATCATTGTGAGGCGTGTCTTGCGCTGGCTCACGGCGAGGCAGCTAGAACCTGATGCGCCACAACTGTCAGAACAAACGCCTGCGTGGCAAGCAACAGGCGCGCCAGCACCGGTTCGGTTCGAAGCCACACGACACACCATAACGGAGCCGCAATCAACCTGCGGGGCATAACGCAGAAGTTTCATGGTCTGCTGTCCCGCAGCCTCATTAGATGAAACTACAACTGCGCCACCTTCACCGACACGATTCCCTCCACCGCCTCGATGTCCTTCACCGCCGCCTCATTCGGCCGCGTATCGAGATTATAGATGCTGAGGGCATTACCGCCTTCCTCGCCACGGCCTAAGGACATGTTGGCGATGTTGATTTGGTGCTTGGCCAGCAAAGAGCCAATGGCGCCGAGCATGCCGGGGCGGTCCTGATTTTCGACGAAGAGCAGCACGCCTTCCGGGTTCGCTTCCAGATTGCGGCCATTAATGCGGACGATGCGGGTGCGGCCGGCGAAGACGGTCGCGGCGACTTCGAAGGTCTCGCTGCCTTTTGCGGCGGTGACGGTGATGAGATCGGTGAAATCACCGCCCTCGCTCTGCTTCAGCTCGCTGACCTTGAGCCCCAGATTGGCGGCGACCTTGGGCGCGTTGACCTCGTTGATCACGCCTTCGCTGGTCTGGCCGAGGAGGCCCTTGAGCACGGCGCGGGTGACGGGCACCGTTTCGGCCTCGCTGACCTTGCCGGTGTACTTGATCTCCAGCGTCTCCAGCCCGCAGGGCGCGATTTGCGCCAGCAGCCGGCCTAGCTTCTCACCGACGCCGAGGTAGGGGCGCAGCGCTTCGAGCGTGCGCACGTCGACATTCGGCACGTTGACCGCATTGTTGATCACGCCGCCGATCAGGTATTCGGAAATGGCCTGCGCGATTTCCACGCCCACGCTTTCCTGCGCTTCCGCGGTCGAGGCACCGAGGTGCGGGGTCAGCACCACATTGGGCAGCGAGCGGAAGGGCGAATCCTCCGCTGGCGGCTCCTTCTCGTAGACGTCCAGCGCCGCGCCGCCCACTTGTCCGCTCTTCAGTGCGTCAAGCAGGGCGGACTCCTCCACCAGGCCGCCGCGGGCGCAGTTGATGATGCGGACCCCCTTTTTGCACTGGGCCAAGGCGGTGGCGTTGAGAATCTTGTTCGTCTCCGAAGTCAGCGGCATATGCACGGTGATAAAATCGGCCACCGTGAGCAAAGCGGGCAAATCGTCCGCCAGCTCCACCTGCAGGGAGCGCGCCCGGCTCTGCACGAGATAAGGGTCATAAGCAATGACGTTCATCCCAAAGGCGATGGCCCGCCGCGCCACCTCGCCGCCGATGCGGCCCATGCCGACGATGCCGAGGGTCTTGCCATTGAGCTCCGTGCCCTCGAACGATTTGCGATCCCACTTGCCGGCAGCCATGGAAGCGTGCGCCTGGGGAATCTTGCGCGCGAGCGAGAGCAAGAGGGAAAACGTATGCTCGGCGGTGGAGATCGTGTTGCCGCCGGGTGTATTCATGACGACGATGCCGCGCTCGGTCGCGGCGGCCACGTCCACGTTGTCCACGCCGACGCCGGCACGCCCGATCACCTTCAGCCGCGTCGCGGCGGCCAGCGCCTTGGCGGTCACTTTTGTTTGGCTGCGCACGACGAGCGCATCGAGCTCGCCGATCTTGGCGATCAACTCGTCTTCCTTAAGACCGCCGCTGGTCGACACTGCAAACTGCGGGTTTTCCGAGAGAACGGCGACGCCCTTGGGCGACACCCCGTCAGCGGCGAGGATGCGATAAGTTGTCACCCAGGAAGCTTCCAAGGTGTCTTCTGGAATGTCAAAGCTTGGCTCGAGACTTGGCCCGGAAGCTGTTTACCGAGCGGGAAAAATTCACCTCTGGCGTCGACGGAAGCGCCTGAAGAACACGTTATTACAATTAAATGAGCTCGAGAGTAAGAAATTTGATGCTGCAAGGTAAAAAGGCTTGCCGCCTTGAAATCTGCTAAGTACGCTGGAATTCCTGCCGATTTTTAGGTATCGGTAAAAACGACTCAAAAGCTCGCCCTTTCAATTACTTATGAAAAGCAAGCTCCTGCGCAAACTCGCCAAAAGCCAGAAGTATCTGATTTTGGCCGAGATCAAGCGCAGTCAGGGGCTCTCCGTCTCGCAGCTTTGCGAACGGATCAACCTCTCCTACATGGGCGTGAAGCAGCACTGCGTTGCGCTGGAGAAGGACGGCTATCTCGACACGTGGCGCCGCCCGAAGGGCATGGGCCGGCCGGAGAAAGCCTACCGGCTGACTCCTTCCGCGCAGGAGTTCTTTCCCTCCGAGCATACCAACTTCACGCGCGACATCCTCACCAGCCTCGAGCAGGTCTACGGACCCGCCGCGCCGGAGAAGATTCTCTACCAAATTTACCAGAACCACACGGTCAAAATTCAGGCCCGCGTGGTCGGGACGACTTTGGAAGAACGCGCGCGCAGCTTCGCCGGCATCCGCGATCAGGAGGGGTACATGAGCGAGTACTACTTCAACCCCGACCTGCAGCGCCACCAGATCATCGAGTACAACTCGCCCGTTCTGGCCATCGCCGATCAGTTCCGCATCCTCACGCAGCTGGAAAATTCACTGATCGAGAACATCCTCGGGGTGCGCGTTCAGCGCGAGATGGAGCGGGTCAGCGGCCTCTACAAGTGCCAGTTCACGCTGCTGGATTAGGCAGCGGGCCGCGGTTGATCGAAATCGCGGTGCGGCGCGGGGGAACCCCTTTACATGACCGGCCAAGGGAGTAATCTACAGCGTAGGAGACACGCAAATGGAAAAAAAAGAATACACGCTTTATAACGACACGGTCATGGATCACTTCCTCAATCCCCGCAACATGGGCGATGTGGAAGCGGCGGACGGCGTCGGTGAAGTCGGCGCGGCAGCCTGCGGCGACATCATGAAAATTTCGCTCAAAATCCGGGACGGCAAGATCGAGGATGCACGGTTCAAGACCTTTGGCTGCGGCAGCGCGATCGCCAGCTCCAGCATGGCCACCGAGCTCATCAAGGGCCGCACGCTCGAGGAAGCCAAGAACTTCAGCAACCAGGAAGTGGTCGATGCGCTGGGTGGTTTGCCGCCCGTGAAGATTCACTGCTCGGTGTTGGCCGAGGAAGCGCTCAAGGCCGCGATCGAGGATTACGAGGCCAAGCAGAGCACGGTCGAGAAGTCGGCCGCGGTTGCCGCCTAACGATCCACCGTCTCCGCCAAAAGGGCCGCCTCGCGCGGCCCTTTTTGTTTTACGGGAGCCGTCGACCTCCGGGCGACGGACGGCACAAGGAAGCGTTTCCTTTTATAGTCGTCGCCCAGAGGTCGACGGCTCCCGCTAATGACAACCCCCACTTCCCACACTATACTCATTCCATGGATAAACGTTCCGTCTATCTCGATCACCAGACGACCACCCCGGTGCTCGAAGAGGCGCTGCAGGCGATGCTGCCTTACTTTCGCGAAGCGTACGGCTCGCCCTCCAGCCTGCACCGATTTGGTCTCGAGGTGCGCGAAGGACTCGCCACCGCGCGCGAACAGCTGGCCGCCCTCATCAACGCGGAGTCGCCGGACGATCTTATCTTCACCTCCGGCGGCACGGAGGCTTCCAACCTCGCGATCAAGGGGTTTGCCGAAGCGAACAGCAAGCGCAAGGGCAACCATTTCGTTGTCGCCGCGACCGAGCACCCGTCCGTCCTGAACTCCATCGAGTTCATGACCAAGCATGGCTTCGACGTCACGCAGGTCCCGGTCGACAATGTGGGCCGCATCAAGCCGGAGGACGTGCGCGCCGCCATCACGGAAAAGACGCTGCTCGTCTGCGTCCACCTAGTGAATCACGACATCGGCACCATCCAGCCTGTTCGCGAAATCGGGAAGATCTGCGCGGAGAAAAACGTCTCGCTTTATTGCGACGCGCTCGCCGCGGCAGGCTGGCTGCCGATCGACGTGCAGGAACTGGGCGTTCATCTGCTCAGCTTCAGCCCGCATCGCTTTTACGGGCCGAAGGGCATCGGCGTGCTTTACCGCAACCGCAAGGCGCGCGTCACCAGCCTGATTCACGGCGGTGTGCAGGAAAACGGTCGCCGGGCGGGTACGGAGAACGTACCGGCGATTATTGGCGCCGGCGTGGCGGCGGAAATTGCGCTGCGCGAGATGCCGCAGCGCATCGCCCTCGTCGCGGCGTTGCAGAAGCGGCTTTACGACGGGCTCTTCACTAACATCGACTATCTCAAGCTCAACGGCCCGGTACCGGGACCGGAACGCGTCTGCAACCAGCTCAATCTCTCTACCGAGTTCATCGAGGGCGAGGGCCAGCTGCTCCTGCTCGACCATTCCGGCATTGCCGTGGCCAGCGGCTCGAGCTGCGTGAGCAAGTCGCTCAAGGTCTCGCATGTGCTTTCGGCCATCCACCTCGACCACGCGCTCGCGCAGGGCAACATCATCATGAGCCTGGGCAAGGACAATACGAACGAGGACGTCGACTACGTGATTGAGAAGTTCCCCGAGATCGTGAAGAAGCTGCGCAACATGTCTCCGATGTGGAAGGAGTTCGAGGAAGGCGTCATCGACTCCGTGATCGCGCCAACAGGGCGTGGCAAGTCCTTCACCCAGCATGCGGCGGATCTCTCCGGCAAGCCGGCGCATTGACCACCGCGCCGGTTTGGATGACAATGTGCGGATGAGCACGATGCCTGAGATTCAATTGGCCATCCAGAAGCTGGACGCCAGGGAACTGGGCGAACTGTCTGTGTGGTTCGAGGAATTCGTGGCCAAGGCGTGGGATGAGAAGGTCGCGAGTGACGCCAAGGCTGGAAAATTCGCGCGAATCAAGGACGAGATTTCGCGCGAGGAAGCTGCGGGCGATTTGCTCGACTTCCCTTGAACTCGAAGTGCCGCCGGTCCTTTTGGGGGAGATACCAATTACGCCAGAAGAAGCCCAACGGCTGGCGGATAAGACGTTCGAGCTATGGAAGGCGACCCCTTCGCATCCCTCGCTTCACTTCAAGGCTGTTGGTGATGACGTTTGGTCGGTTCGAATTGGAATCCATTTATCGGGCTTTGGGTGAGCGCCGTGGCGACACGATAATTTGGTTTTGGATCGGTCATCACACGAAGTACGACTATTTGATTTAATGTCCACTCCCCTCACCCCCGACCTCATCCTCGAACGCCTCCGCGGCGTCAAGTATCCCGGCTATTCGCGCGATATCGTTTCCTTCGGGCTGGTCAAGGATGTGGCGATCGATGGATCGCGCGTCTCGCTTCGGCTCGTGCTGACCACGGCGGACCCGAACATCCCCCGGGTCATCGAGGATAACGTGGTGGCGGCGCTGGAGGCGATTCCCGGCGTCAGCGAGGCAGCGGTCAACCTCGATGTCAGCGCGCCGGCGACCAAGGCGATGCAGGCGGAGGCGGGTGCTCTGCCGCAGACGCGCATCGAGGGCGTGAAGCACGTCATTGCCGTGGCCAGCGGCAAGGGAGGCGTGGGCAAGTCGACCGTGGCGGCCAATCTGGCCATTGCCTTGCGCGGCGATACGAAGACCACGCGCGTGGGTCTGTGCGATTGCGATCTCTATGGCCCGAGCATGGGCCTGATGTTCGGCACGCACCAACGGCCGACCTCGGACGGGGCGGGCAGGATCGATCCCGTCCGGCGTTACGATATCGTGCTCATGAGCATGGGCTTTTTGCTCGATGACGCCACGCCGGCGATCCTGCGCGGTCCCATGGTCACGCGCTATACGCAGCAGTTCCTGCGCAGCGTCAACTGGGGCGAGCTTGATTATCTTATCCTCGATCTGCCACCCGGCACGGGCGACATCCAGCTCACCATCGTGCAGACCGTGGCGCTCAGCGGGGCGATCATCGTCACCACGCCGCAGGAGGTCGCGCTGATCGACGCGCGCAAGGCGGCGAGCATGTTTGCCAAGGTCAACGTGCCCATCCTGGGGCTGGTGGAAAACATGAGCTACTTCCTCTGCCCGGGTGACGGGCATCGCTACGACATCTTTGGTTCCGGCGGCGGCGAGCGCGAGGCGGCCCGGCTGCAGGTTCCGCTGCTCGCCCAGATTCCGCTGGAAATGAGCCTGCGCGAGGCGGGCGACATGGGCGTGCCCCTCTCGCAGCGGGAGCCAGAGAGCGCGACGGCGCGCATCTTCCGCACGGCCGCCGATGCGTTGCGGGCGAGCTGCCCGGTTTGAAGCATCGGGGCCATTTAATCGTCCAACGACTGTAACTTAACGCATTGACACCCTTGGGCTATTTCGCATCTACTACCCCCATTACCTTTATGGCGGATTCTTCCGTTCCATCTCCCGATAACTTTCAGAAGTCAGCTCTTTATCAGGAGTTTCTCGCCGAGCGTGAGGAAATCCTGCGCCACAAGTGGATCGAGAGCGAAAAAGTGGGACACGACATCGGTTTTGAGAAGGCGCTGCTCGATTGGATCGTCAAGCACCGGGCGAACTGGCGGTACCTGCGCCAGCACAAGAACGTCGGCAGCGACCGCAACAACGGGATGCGCTCCTCGGACGTTGCGCTGGTCTGATCGCCCGGCGCTCCTTGACAGCGCCCACTTGCATTTTACGTTTTGACCATGACCACGCTGCCCGAAGACAACCGCGCGACCCTCCCGGCCGTTTCCCTGACCGAGTCCGCCGCCCGGCAGATTGCGGAGATCCTCGGCGATAACCCGGAGCACAAGGCGCTCCGCATTTACGTGGAGACGGGCGGCTGTTCCGGCATGTCCTACGCCATGGAGCTCGCCCCGCGCCAGGATGGGGACGAAGAGTTTATCTCGCACGGCTCGCCGCTTTTCGTGGAAGGCCGCGCGCTGATTTATCTCGCTGGTTCCGTGATCGATTACAAGGATGGCCTCTCCGGCGCCGGATTTCGCATCACGAATCCCAACGCCAAGGCCACCTGCGGCTGCGGCAAGTCGTTCGAGGCGTAAGGCACGCCGTCTGGTTCCGCGCGAAGTTCTTGCCCTCCTGCGGCAAGATGGGAGGACGGGTTTCCCGGCGCGAACGGGCCAAGTTTGGCACCTGCTCGTTCCCTTGAAAGGCGACAAACGTGATTGCCAAATCGCGGCACGCTTCGCATAACCCTGCATGGATTTTTCCCGTTACTGGGCCGGCCGCCAAAAGCAGGTTGATGCGGCGCTCGACCGCCTGCTTCCCTCGGCCAAGACGCGTCCCAAAACCATTCACGAGGCGATGCGCTACAGCATCTTCGCCGGTGGGAAGCGGCTGCGGCCGGTCATTTGCCTGGCGGCGGCTGAGACGCTTGGCGGTCGCACGGAGGCCGCGCTTCCCCTTGCCTGCGCGGTCGAGTGCATCCACACCTACTCGCTCATCCACGACGATCTTCCGGCGATGGACAACGATGATTTCCGTCGCGGCAAGGCGACTTCGCACAAGGTTTACGGCGAAGGCATCGCCATTCTGGCTGGTGACGCGCTGCTGACCATCGCATTCGAGATGGTGGCGAATGCCAGGCCGGCGCCGCGTTACGGCACGGCGGCGTTGGTGCTGGAGCTGGCCCACGCCTCCGGCAGCCAGGCGCTGGTTGCGGGGCAGGTGGCCGATCTCGAGGGCGAGGGCAAGAAGCTCAAGCTGCCGGACCTCCAGTATATTCATCACAACAAGACGGCGGCGCTCATCACGAGCTCGATCCGACTGGGCGCGATGTCCGCCAATGCCACGCCGCGGGAACTCGCCGGCCTGACGGAATTCGGGCTGAGCCTGGGCCTCGCATTCCAGGTCATCGACGACATTCTCGACGTGACGCAGACGACCGAGCAGCTCGGCAAGAGCGCCGGCAAGGACGTGGCCGCGCAGAAGGCGACCTACCCCGCCCTGCTTGGTTTGGAGAAGGCAAAGAAGGAAGCCGACCGGCTGACCGCCCGCGCCCGCGCGGCGCTGAAGCCCTTCGGCAAGAACGCGCAGGCGCTGTCCGCCATCGCGGATTACCTGCTGGCGCGGGAAAACTAGAGGTAATTGTAGCCGCGGTCGATGACCGCCGGGGACTGAACGAAGGATTTCCACCTGGCTCGGCGGTCATATACCGGCGCTCCAATTTGAACGCCGCAGCCAGCCTATCGGGAAACGCGTTCGTCCTCTTCTACTCCGGGCTCTCGCAATAGCGGGCCAGCAGCCAGAGCACATCGGAAAGCCGGTTGAGATAACGCACGGGCAAGCTGCCCGCGTTTCCGAGTTCGATCACGCGCCGCTCGGCGCGACGGCAAACCGTCCGCGCGACGTCAAGGGCGGCGGCAGGCAGATTGGCGCCCGGTGTCGCCCAGCCCTCGAAGCTGATCTTCTCGCCTTCCAGCCGCGCGACGAGCCCGTCGAGATGCGCCAGCGCAATCTCCTCCAGCTTCGGCAGCTTGTCCGCCTGGTAACGCGGCAGGTCCTCCGGCGCGACGGCCAGTTCGCCCATGAGCGCGACGAGTTGCTTTTGGAAGGCGAGCAACTCCTCGCCCACGCGTGGGGGCGCAGCTTGGGCACGCGCCAGGCCCAGCGCGGCGTTCAACTCGTCGACTGCGCCGCAGGCCTCCACCCGCGGATCAGTCTTCGACACGCGTCGTCCGTAAAGCAGGCCGGTCGTTCCATCATCTCCCGTGCGCGTGGCAATCGACATGGCTTCATCTCGCCAGAAAATCGTGGCGACACGATGCAAAACTTGCGGCAACGTCCCCGCATGAAACCGGTGCGACTGATGTACGCGGCGAGCGGGCACGACGCGGACATGCTCTACGCGACGCGGTTCTACGCCGACGATCCCTTCCTCTGGTGGGAGGTGCGCGGGCGTCGGCACCTTGCGCTTTCGCCGCTGGAAATCGACCGCGCCCGGCCGGTCGCGCAGGGCCGCCTGCACGGGCTGGCCGAGCTGCTGCCGAAAGGACGCAAGAGTTCCACCACCGCGCTGATCGCCGGCGTGGCGCACACCTGCCGCACCCGTTCCTTTCTTGTGCCGGAACAATTTCCGGCCGGCCTGCTCGAGCAGCTGCGCGCCGAAAAGCTGCGCGTGAAGGTCTCGCGCGAGCCGTTTTTCCCGGAGCGCATGCGCAAGACCAAGGAGGAAGTGGCCGCCCTCACCGCAGCGTTGCGCGTGGCCGAGACGGGACTGCGACGCGGCATGGACGTGCTGCGCGCCAGCCGGGCCAACCGCCGCGGCGGGCTTGTCTGGCAGAAGGCTCCCCTCACCTCCGAGCGGCTACGCGCGGAGATGGACTCAGCCGTGCTGCACGCGGGTGGTAGCCCGGCTAACACCATCGTGGCGGGCGGCGAACAAGGCTGCGATCCACATGAGCGCGGTCATGGTCCTCTCCGCGCGAACGAGGCCATCGTGCTTGATATCTTTCCGCGGCACGCCCGCAATTTTTACTACGGCGACCTGACCCGCACGGTGGTGAAGGGCCGCGCCTCGGAAGCGTTGCGCGCGCAGTATGCGACCGTCCAGCAGGGCAAGCGCTGGGTGATGTCCAAAATGCGCGCTGGGGCCGATGGTCTCGCGCTGCAAAAGGAATTGATCGAACGTTTCAAGCGCGCGGGCTTTCCCACTGAGCAGCGCGACGGCCGATGGGTGGGGATGTTCCACGGCGTCGGTCACGGCCTCGGACTTGACCTGCATGAAACGCCCCGTTTTGCCGCCGGGAAGCTCTTCGCCGGCCTGAGCATCACGGTGGAACCGGGCCTGTACTATCCCGGCGTCGGCGGCGTGCGCATTGAGGATGTGGTCATCGTTGGGAAGAGCGGCGTGAAGAATCTCACCATGTTCGAGGAGCAACTGGAGATTCGCTAGGCACGTGCTCAGGAAACGTCCGCGAAGCCTAGTCCCCCCGCCTAAGACTTAACCTGCCTCGCCAAACTCGGCGCGGGCTTTTCCTTCGTCGAACTCATTTTGCCAGCGGGCCACAACCACGCTGGCCAGGCAGTTTCCGAGCACGTTGACAGAGGTGCGCGCCATGTCCATGAAGGCATCGACGCCCAGAATCATGGCCGCGCCCGCGAGCGGTAGATGATAGGTCTGCAGCGCCGCGATCAGCACCACCAGCGAGGCGCGCGGCACGGCGGCCACGCCCTTTGACGTAAGCATGAGCATGAGCATCATGCCCAGTTGCTGGCCCAACCCGAAGTGGGGCGCGCCCGCGCTTTCCGCCGCCTGCGCAATGAAGACCGAGGCGACGGCCAGATAGAGCGTGGTGCCGTCGAGATTGAAGGAGTAGCCCATCGGCAGCACAAAGCCGACGATGCCACGCGGCACGCCGAAGCGCTCCATCTTGGCAAAGGCGTCGGGGAGCGCGGCCTCGCTGTTGGCCGTGGCGAACGCGAGCGTGAAGGGATTGCGCACCGCGCGCACAAAAGGCAGGAGGGGAATGCGCACCAGCGCGATGACCGCACCCAGAATGACGACGATGAAAATGAGCAGTGCCACGTAAAGCGTCAGCAGCAGCTTGCCGAGCGAAACGAGCGCGCCGAGTCCCTGCGGGCCGCTCACCGTGACCGCAACGGCCGCGGCAACGCCGATGGGCGCGAACTTCATGATCACGCCGGCGAACTTGAACATGACAAGGCGCAGGCTGTCGCACCAGGCGAGCACCGGCTTGCCCTCCTCGCCGGCGAGGCTCACGGCCATGGCGAAGACGAGCGAGAAAGCGACGATCTGCAGCACGTCACCCCGCGCCATGGCGTCGATCACGCTGGTGGGAAAGATGTGGAGGATCGTCTCCGGCACGTCCATGGGGCGCACGGTCGCCATCGCCGCCAGGCGGCTGGTATCGCCGCTCAACTGCACGCCCGCGCCGGGATGCGCGAGGTTCACCACCGTGAGGCCGACCAACAGCGCGAGCGCGGTGAGGATTTCAAAGTAGACGATCGCCTTGAGCCCGATCTTGCCGACCTGCTTCAGCTCGCCCCCACCGGCGATGCCCTGCACGATGCTGGCGAAGATGAGTGGCGCGATCATCATCTGGATGAGATGCAGGAAAATGTCGCGCAGCAGCGCCGCCTGCTGCGCAATGGCCGGGAAGAGATAACCGAAGATCGCACCGAAGATGAGCGCGAGCACCATCTGCTTGCTCAAGGTCAGGCGCCACCACGGGCCGGCCGGTTCCGGCTCCGCCGCGGATTGCGCCGGCAGGCTCATTCGGAAATCGAGCGGCCGGTGGTGCGAGAAACGGTGACCACGACCGAGAGCCGCTGCCGCTCCGCGCCTTTGAAGACACCGCGCAGGGGCGAGACGTCGTTGTAGTCGCGCCCGACGCCGAGCTGCACGTGGCGCTCGCCTTCCATCATGTCGTTGGTCGGGTCGATGCCGAGCCACAGGCCGCTGGGCAGGAAGACTTCCACCCACGCGTGGCTCGCGGTCGCGCCGGCCAGGCCGGTCACCTCGTCGACAGGCTCGGTCTCGATGTAGCCGCTGACGTAGCGCGCGGGCAAACCGGCGCAGCGGATAAGCGCGATCATGAGATGCGCGAAATCCTGGCAGACGCCCTGGCGCTTGTTCAGCACCTCGGAGATCGGCGTGCGCACGTCGGTCACGCCGGGAACGTAGGAGAAATTCTTGTAGATATAATGGTTGAGATGAAGGATGCGCTCGGCGAAGGAGCCGCTGCTGGGCAGCAGTTCGCGCGAGAGCGCCTCCAGTTCGGGCGTGATCGGCGCATGCATGGAGGGCATGAGGAAATCGAAGAGCTCGCGCCGATGCGGCCAGTTCAGCCGCACCGCCTCGCTCACCGACAGGTCCAGCCCGGTGAGCGCGTCCTTGTGCGCCAGCGTCTCCACCGTGCTGCGCGAGGTGACGGAGAGCGTCTTGTGCCGGTAGGGCACGGAAAGGCATTCCACCGTGTTGCCGTAGTAGTCGATAAATTCCTCGAGCTCCGCACGCGGGGTGACTTCGGTCAGGTGCCGGTGAATGATTTGCAGGTTGCTGCAGCGCGGCCGCACGCGCAGCTCGGTGAACGACTCGATGGCCGGAGCCGAGTATTCGTACGAAGTGGTATGGACGATGTTGAAGATCATCGCATCGAATGCAGGTCGAAGAGTTCCGGCTCGCGGATCACGCCCTGATGATCGAGGTAGTGATCAGAAATCAGCACGTTGAAATCGAGCATGAGGTCGGTCAGTTCCGTCAGCTTCTGGTTGAACTCCGGCGCGGGCGAATTGGAGAGGCCGTCCTCGCCGCGCGCGGGATCCTCGGCCGAGAAATAGCCGGCCAGATCCATCAGATTCAGCTCGGCGATCACGCGCTCGCAGTGGCGCAACGGCGCCTCGGCGCCTTTCGCGGGACGATCGCCCATCGTGGTCTTGAGCGCGCGCTCCATGCGGGTAAGACAATAAAGCGCGGACCGCGGGAAGTCGGCATCCTGCAGGAGCAGCCGCGCCGCTCGGGCCGCCACCGGCCGGGCATGGAAAAGAGATCGGTAGGCGTACTGGCCGGCCACCATCTGCAGCAGCAGGTCGAGGCTCGCGCTGCTGGCGGCGTCGACGCGCACGTCCTCCTCCGGCGCTAGCACCTGCTGGAGGATAAGGATCGTCATCAGGCTGCGTTCCGCGTAGACCCCGAGTTGCCAGAAGTACCAGGCGTCGTCGTGCAGCATGTGCTTTTCCAGCGCGCCACTCAGCTCGTCGAGCTGCATGATCACGTCCTGGTGCAGCGAGCGGTCCTCGAGCCGCGTGCGCACCTCGTCGCTCGCGGCCTCGTCCGCATCGTGGACGAGTTGGAAGTAGAGCCGGTTGAGCACGGAGGAGACTTCCGGCGGCACGTGCTCGCGGACGCTCTCGGCGTTCTGGCGACATCGCCGGACGAACTCGATGACGGAACCGCGGTTCTTGCGGTCGAGCAGAAAGTAGAACGGCACATCCTTCGCGCGCGTCAGCTCCTTGCTCGGCTTGACGAAGAAGTCGGCAGAAAGCCCGTTGATCTCCGCCAGCGCGGCCCAGAGCCGGGCCCGCGTGCCA
>CAJCIA010000267.1 GCA_903970275.1 Betaproteobacteria bacterium | reverse complement strand
TTGCTCTGTAGAAATAATCGCGCATGGAGGCAAGGAAGGCATTCCGGTCGCGGCGCTCCCTCTGTCGCCCGGAGGCCGGCGGCTACTTTCGGAGGGCTCTCGCCTTGTCAGGCGACACGCAGGGGCCGGACGCGACCAAATTTCTACCGAGCAAGCCGTCCCAATGGATACCAGGCGCCTGCCTAGTCCCGCGCGAAGGTGATGTACGGCGAAGGCGCTTCCTCCAGCCGCGCCAGACCGAGCCGCGGCTCGAGTGGCATTCGCACTCCGATGGCGGCCAGCACGTCCTGCGAAAGCCGGCGCACGGCGTCCGGTCGGCGCTCGATGCGCGCCAACGTCAGGATGCCTTCATAGACGCCCAGCATCGTCCGGGCGAGAACCAGCGGATCGCCCTGAGGCAGGTCATCCGCCGCCTGCGCCTCCGCGATCGTGTGGCTGAAGGTCTTCAGCCCCGCCCCGACGAATTCAAGAATACGCGCGTGGATGCGCTCATCCTGCAGGCAGATTTCCGCACCCAAGGTAAAGAGCGGGCAGCCCAGGATCTGGCCGCTTTGCTCGTAGGATTTCATCTGCACGTCGGTGACGAAGTTGAGGTACTGCCGCAGCCGTTCCACCGGCGGCGTGGTGCTGCTGAAGATCTTGGCAATCACGATCTCGCGCCCATGCCACCAGGCATCGATTGCGGCCACGGCCAGGTCGGACTTTGACTCGAAGAAGTAGTAAAAGCTCCCCTTCTTGACCGCGGCACGCTCGCAGATGGCGTCGATGGTCACGGCGCCATAGCTGTACTCGCAAATCAAATGATAAGCGGCGTCCATCAATCGCTGGCGCGCATCGCTTGTCCGGCCCATAACGCCGATCATAGCGCTTTAATTATCCTAAACAATCCCCATTCGGCGGGACCTTGATCGTTCGTTTCCAGAGGAAATCTTTACCCTCTTCGACTTTGTCGCAGGAACGTCGTGGAACTGTGCACCACATGCGCTATGGTCCCGGTGTCCCGTGCATCTCTCTCCCCTGAGCACCGCGTCGATTCGCCGGATGGCCTTGCACGTGGCTCTGTTTGGGCTGGCTTCGGTGGGCGCGGCACTAGCCGCAGTGGCGGCTGGCGAGCAGCGATTGCAAGGCGTCTATTTCCACGGGGTGGATCACCTCGCCCCGCTGCGGGAGACGAATCCCGCCCGCCGGCTCCAGCTTGTACTTGGCCTGCCCCTGCGCAACGACGCCGCGCTGACGGAAAAGCTGCGCGAGCTCTACGACCCTTCCAGCCCAAATTTCCGGCATTTCCTCACGCCCCAACAATTCACCGAGCAGTTCGGGCCGACCAGTGCGGATTACCAGGCAGTGATCGCGTTCGCCCACGCACACGGCCTCACCGTGACCGGCGTCCACTCCAACCGCGTCATTATCGATGTGGAAGGTTCCGTCGCCGAGGTGGAGAAAGCGCTGCACGTTACGCTGCACGATTACACACACCCGACGGAGGGCCGGATCTTTCACGCACCAGATACGGAGCCCGCCGTCGACGCCGGCGTGCCGATCAGTGACGTACGCGGCCTGGATGATTACTCCGTGCCGCATCCTTACCTCAGCCGCAGGCCGCAGGCTCTCATCAACGCCCATCCCGCCGCCGGCTCCGGCACGGGCGGCACCTATGGCGGCGCCGACTTCCGCGCGGCCTATGTTCCTGGCACCAGCTTGACGGGCGCGGGGCAGAGCGTGGGTTTGCTCGAGTTCGACGGCTACTACCCCAGCGACATTTCCTCGTACGAGTCGCAGTTCAATCTGCCGCAGGTTCCCTTGACGAACGTGGCGGTCAACGGCGGCATCTCCACGCCGGGCACGAACAATGACGAGGTGAGCCTCGACATTGAAATGGCCGCCGCCATGGCGCCCGGGCTCACCGCCATTTATGTCTACGAGGCGCCGAGCATCAATGGATCGTGGCTCGACCTGCTCAACCGCATGGCCACAGATAATATCTGCAAGGAGCTCAGTTGCTCGTGGGGCGGCGGCGGCCCGAGCTCCAGTGCGGAAAGGATTTTCAAGCAGATGGCGGCGCAAGGGCAGTCCTTCTTTACGGCCTCGGGCGATTCCGATGCCTACACCGGACCAATCCCCTTTCCTTCCGACAGCCCGAGCGTGACCTCGGTGGGAGGCACGACCCTGAGCACGAGCGGCCCGGCTGGCTCGTACCAATCGGAAACGGTGTGGAACTGGGGCTACGTCGCCCAGGCGTCCAGCTATCTTGGCAGCAGCGGGGGGGTTAGCACCCATTACACCATTCCGAGCTATCAGCAAAATGTAAGCATGGCCAACAACCAAGGTTCGACGACCTACCGCAACGTCCCCGACGTTGCGCTCACGGCGGATAACATCTTCGTGGACTACGGCAACGGAAGCTCGGGCCCCTTCGGCGGCACGAGCGCGGCCGCCCCGCTCTGGGCCGCCTTCATGGCGCTGGTCAACCAGCAGGCCGTGGCGAATGGTCAGGCCCCTCTCGGCTTTCTCAACCCCACGCTTTACACCATCGCGACCGGGGCCACCTACACCTCAAACTTTCACGACATCACCACCGGCAACAACTTCAGCAGCAACAGCCCGTCCAAATACTCCGCTGTCGCCGGCTATGACTTGTGCACCGGCCTGGGCACACCCAGCCTCGCGCTGATCGACACTCTAGCCGGCACTCCGGCGGCCTCCGTCAGCAGCACCGACACGCCCGCCATGCCCGCGTGGGGCCTGGTTGTCCTGGGCGGATGTCTCCTCTTCGCGGCGCGGCGTCACTTCGCTCGCGCGGCCTGAAAAGCGAGTGGCCGGGCGCGGGACTGTGAGGGACCAGCGGCCCTCACCTCCGCGATGCGCTAATCGCGCGGGCGCATGGGCTATCGTGCACGTGAAAACCTCCCAACCGCAGAGAGCCAGCTAGCGCTCCCAGTTGGAATCGAACCAACACTCTGCGGTTTAGAAGACCGCTGCTTTATCCGTTAAGCTATGGGAGCCGAAATGGCGGCAAAGCATGAGAGCCGGTTATCGGGTTTGAACCGATGACCAACGGTTTACAAAACCGCTGCTCTACCACTGAGCTAAACCGGCGAGGCGTCACCAGCGTAGCGCGGCCGGTCCGGAAATCGAGAGCGGAGTGTAGGATGACGCAGCCAACCGGAACTAATCCATAAAAACAACCCAAGGCGGGACGAGGCCGTCGCGAGTTTCGGCACAAGGCTTCTTCAAATGGACGCCGGCGGATCTGGAACTACATGCTGCCTGATCCCACCGTTTCGGTTTATTCGTGTTGACAGAATGGAGGCGACGTTATACGAAAGTATTATGCGCACGAGCAACAGCCGGCAGATGGTGCTTTCTTTTATTGAGCAGTATCAGGATCAGCACCAGCGGCCGCCAACGATTCGCGAGATTCAGGACCATTGCGGGTTCAAGAGCCCGCGCGCGGTTTCCTACATCCTGGAGAAACTGGAAGCAGCCCGGCTCATTATTCGTCAGGCACACTCGCGCGGCATTCACCTGACAAAGCCTCGGAAGCCGGCGGTCATTGCCGGGATCCAGCTTCCGCTCTTCGCCTCGATTCCGGCGGGCATGCCGCAGGCGTTTGACGAGACGGAAGCGCCCGAGACGCTGCGCTTCATTCCAACGACCTTGGGCATCTCCAATCCGCAGCGCGCCTTTGCCGTCCGGGTGCAGGGCGACAGCATGGTCGATGCCGGCATCTTCTCAGGGGATATTGTGGTGCTGGAGCAAAAGGAAGCGCGGCCGGGCGATATCGTCGCCGCGCTAATCGACGGCGAGAACACACTTAAGCGGCTGGTGAAGGAAGGGACGAACGTCTACCTCAAGGCGGAGAATATTCTCTATCCCAACCTGCATCCGGTGGAGAAGCTAGACATTCAGGGGGTGGTGGTCAGCGTGCTGCGCACCATGCCCGCGCCGGTCGCAGCCTAGTTTCCTGGTCTAGCGGCGGTCTTTGAGCGTCGCCACCTTGGGCGGTTGCTCCGCGCACAAGCGCTTCGTCATCTATCAAGCGACTGTATTCCGGTCGCTGCGCTCCCTCCGGCGTTGGGGACAACGCCGGCTACCACTGAGCTCGGCAAGAACAGCGAGGCCGCGTGATAAAAGGAAAGACTCAGCCCCATCACTCCTCTTCAGGAGCGGGATCGGGCGGCGCGCCGGCGAGCATCTTCTGGGCTTGCTCGAGTTCCTTGAGCGTTGCCTCGCGGCGCTGGTAACGGCGTTCGATTGCATCGACAAACGTCTCCAGATCCTGACGGGTGGGAACCCGATCGTATTCCCACTTCCCGTGCTTGCCTTCCGCGAACTGAAGCTTGAACTGGCCGGAAAACCAGGTCACGCGAACGAAGTAGACGCTCCCATCCTCCCGCTTGGTTTTCCAGTTGATGTCGCGGCGCATGGACTAGCGGGGCCAGAGTTCCTCGACGCTGAGCTGATCGAGCCGGTCGACTACCCAATTCGCCTTCGCTTCCACCAGTGCGGCGCGCGGATTGGTCGTGGTCACCGTCGCGACGCGCATCCGGGCGGCCTGCGCGGCTGCGACGCCGACCAGCGCGTCCTCAAAGACAACCGCGTCCTCCGCCGCCACGCCCAGCTTCTTCGCCGCCGTGAGAAAGACCTCCGGGTCGGGCTTGCCGCGCTGCACATCCTCGGCGGTCACCATCGTCTCGAAATAAGGGGCGAGCCCAATGGCCTCGAGCGAGACGAGGATGTTCTGGCGATGCGTCGACGAGGCGATGACACAGCCGATGCCGGCGTCGCGCAGCGTTTTGAGCCAGCTCTCCACGCCGGGCAGCGCGACGATCCCGCGCTCGACCACCACCTCGCGGTAAATGGCTTCCTTGCGCAAGGACAGCCGCTGGATTTCCTCCAAGTCCGTGGTCCATTTCAGCAGCTCGGGAATGATCACCTCGTTCTTCATTCCGAATCCGGCCTTGAAATGGCCTTCGAAGAGCGGCTTGCCCGCCTCGGCCGCGAGCCGTTCCCAGCTGCGTTCGTGATGCTCCGCGGAGTTGATGATCACTCCATCCCAATCGAAAATTGCGCCACGCCGGCTCATGCCCGGCAGTAAAGGCGCTCCCGCGAAAATGTCGAGCGGGCTTGCCGATGGTAGGCGCTGTTCCTAGGCTGCTCAGCCGGAACCCATGCCCTACGCTTCCTCCGCCATTCCGCCCGGATCGGTTTTTATCAAGGGCGGGCGGATCATCGATCCGGCCTCGGGCCGCGATGAAGTGGCGGACCTGTTGATCGAGAACGGCATCATCTCCAACGTCACCTCCGCGCCGAGCGGCGTGCCGGTCGTTGGCGCGCAGGGCCGGATCGTTTCGCCGGGACTAATCGACATGCACGTCCACCTGCGCGAGCCGGGGGGCAGCCAGAAGGAAACGATTGCCAGCGGCACGCGCGCCGCGGCGGCGGGCGGTTTCACCAGCGTCCTGGCCATGCCCAACACCACCCCGGTGGCGGATGGCCCCAACACCATCGCGCTCATGCGGCAACGCGCGGCGGAGACGGCGCGGGTGAACGTCTACGTCAGCGGCTGCATCACTGTCGGCATGAAGGGCGAGCAGCTCGCGCCCATCGGGTCGCTTTACAAGGCGGGCGTCGTGGCGCTGACCGACGACGGCCATTGCGTGCAGAACAACGAGCTGATGCGGCGCGCGCTGGATTACGCGCGGATGTTCGACCTGCTCACGCTCGACCATTGCCAGGATTATGAACTCTCCGCCGGCGGCGTCATGCACGAGGGCTACTGGAGTACCGTGCTGGGCCTGCCGGGCTGGCCGCGGATCGCGGAGGACATGATCGTTGCGCGCAACATCCTGCTCTCGGAACTGACCGGTGCGCGGGTCCACGTGCAGCACCTTTCGAGCAAGGATTCCGTGCGGCTGGTGCGCGAGGCGAAAGCCCGCGGGGTCCGTATCTCGGCCGAGGCCATGCCGCATCACCTTGCGCTCACCGACGCCGCGATCGAGGGCTACGACACCCGGTTCAAGATGAATCCCCCCCTGCGCGAAAAGATCGACCAGGACGCGCTCTTCGCCGGCCTGGCTGACGGCACGATCGAAATCCTGGCCAGCGACCATGCGCCGCATGCCAGCTACGAAAAGGAAGTGGAGTTCGCCGACGCCCCGTTCGGCATCGTGGGCCTGGAGACCGAGCTGGGCCTTTTCCAAAAGCTGCTCATTGACGGCGGCGTGCTGGATTGGCCCACGATGCTCGCGAAGCTCACGATCAATCCGGCGCGCCTGCTCGGCCTCGATCGTGGCACGCTCGCGCCTGGCGCGCCGGGCGACGTGACCATCATCGACCCGGCGCTCCCGTGGCAGGTCGATTCCGCGAAGTTCGATTCGCTCAGCCGCAACACGCCGTTTGACGGGTGGGAGCTGCCCGGCCGGGCGACGCACACGATTGTCAGCGGCTCGGTTGTTTGGAATCTCGAATAAGCATTCGCCAGGCGACGCCTCGGTAATTGCCCGTCCGCGGCCATGAGGAGAAAACTGATGGCATTCCGGGGGCAGTGAGCTGTGCCCGGACATCGGGAGATAGTTAAGTTCTAGGACGGAGTTTTATGGCTTCCCTCAAACGTTGAGCTCAAGGGTGACGATTGGCAAACGGGGCGACTTCCGGTATGTTACGGGGTTAGATAATCGATATGCTCGCCACGCTG
This sequence comes from Betaproteobacteria bacterium, assembly GCA_903970275.1. GTDB lineage: Bacteria > Verrucomicrobiota > Verrucomicrobiia > Methylacidiphilales > UBA1321 > JABDGH01. Next base: position 4,927 of record CAJCIA010000267.1, on the reverse strand, counting down.
CCTGCCGCTCAATGGAACGAGGCCACGGCTGCGCACTTGCTCAATCGTGCTGGTTTTGGCGGCAGCCCGGCGGATATCGAGAACCTGCACCAGATGGGGCTCGAGAAAGCGGTGCAGTCGCTTCTTAATTATGAGCGACATCCCGACGACACGCCGCCGCCGGATTGGGCGCAAAATTTCGACGAGAATGCGATTGCGCAGCAGCAGCAACTGCTTAACACCACTACCGATCCCGACGCGCGTCGCGTCCTGCAGACGCTGCAGAACGGCCTGGAGAACCGGCAGATTTCCGACCTGCGTTACTGGTGGATGCGGCGCATGGCGCTGGGACCCCGGCCTTTTCAGGAGAAGCTGACGCTTTTCTGGCATGGCCATTTCGCCACCAGCTTTGAAAAGGTTCGCTCGCCGTACCTGCTCTGGGTGCAGAACGAAACGCTGCGCCAGAATGCCGGCGGCAACTTCCTCAGCCTGCTCATCGCGGTGGCGGAAGACCCCGCGATGCTCGAGTACCTCGACGGCGAGCGGAGCAACAAGAACAAGCCGAACGAGAACTTTGCGCGCGAGGTGATGGAGCTCTTCACCCTGGGCGAAGGCAATTACACCGAGCACGACATCCAGGAGCTCGCCAAGGCCTTTACTGGCTGGGGCCTGGCCAAGAACCGGCTGCATTACGAGTACCATCTTGGCAACCACGACACCGGGCCCAAGACCGTGTTTGGGCAGACCGGCAATTACACGGGCGAGGAAGCGCTGCAGCTCATCACGCAGCAGCCGGCCTGCGCCCCGTTCCTCGTTTCGAAGTTGTGGCGCTACTTCGTGCAGGACCAGCCCTCCGATACGGTGGTGAAGGCGCTAGCCGACTTTTTCGTCGCGCACAATCTCGACATCCGGGCGCTGATGGGACGGATCTTTCGCTCGCAGGAATTCTACGCGCCCGAGGTGGTCGGCTCGCAGATCAAGAGCCCGGTGCAGTGGCTCATCTCCGCATCGCACCAGCTCGAGGCGCCGCTGCCGACGGAGCCCATGACGCTCGTCATGCTGCTGCAGCTTGGTCAGGAACTTTTCCAGCCGCCCAACGTAAAGGGCTGGGACGGCGGTGTGGCGTGGGTCACAACCAACTCGCTGCTCGATCGCTTCAACTTCGCCGCCGCGCTGGTGGAAGGTCAACGCGTTCCCCTGCCCGCGCTCATCGGGCAGATGAAGGGATTCGCCAGCAGCATCGAGAATAGCGGGCTGCTGCAGATGGGCCCGGCGCCGGTGCAGGAACTTTTTGCTCCGGCCGATTTTGCCACCGTCGATTCCTTCCTTGCCGCGCTTCAATCCCGCTTTCTCAGCGTCTCGCTCAATCCCGTGCGCCTGGCGTCCATGCGCGAGTTCGTGCAGGCCCGCATGCCGCTGCAAGAACCCGATATCCGTAAAGTCATCCGCCTGCTCATGAGCACGCCCGAATACCAGCTCACCTAGATCACCGCCATGCAAAACCCGCTCTTCACCACTCGCCGGGACTTCCTGCGCACCACGCTGCTCGGCGGCGCCATTGGCTGGACGGTGCCCAGTTTCGTCGCCAACACCTTCGCCTCCCTGCACGCCTCGGCCGACGGTGCGCTGACGCAGATCACGACGGGCAAGGACGGCCCGATCCTCATCCTCATCCAGCTCGCAGGCGGCAATGACGGCCTCAATGCCGTCGTGCCCTACACCAATGATTTTTATTACCAGGCGCGGCCGACCCTCGCGGTGAAGCCGAACGAGGTGCTGAAGCTAAGCGACACGCTCGGGCTTAACCCGGCGCTGACCGGCTTCAAGAGCCTCTACGATGCCGGCCAGCTTGCCGTCATCAACGGCGTTGGTTATCCCAATCCGAACCGGAGCCACTTTCGCTCAACCGAGATCTGGCAGACGGCGAGTGACGAGAACCGATACCTGACTGATGGCTGGATTGGCCGTTACTTCGACAATGCCTGCACGGGTTGCGACCCGACGGTCGGCATCAACATTGGCGATCGCCCCCCACAGGCTTTTTCCTCGCACAACCCGACCGGCATCAGCCTGCAGAATCCCGCCAGTTACCGTTTCATGGGCGCGGGCTTGAACGACGACGAGGAGGCCGCCTACCGCAGCATGTACGGCGACGTTGCCCCGAGCGGTCCCACCGGCTCCGGCGCCGGTGACAGCGTGAGCATGCTTAGCGGCACGGTCACGCTCAACAACGGCCAGAGCGCGCTCGACTTCCTGGAACGCACCTCGATGGATGCACAGGTGAGTTCCGACAAGATCCGCGACGTCGCGGGGAAGGTGAAGAACATGGTCGCGTATCCGTTTGGCAGCCTGGCCAACAATCTCAAACTTGTCGCGCGGCTCATCGCGGGCGGGCTGCCCACGCGCGTTTTCTACGTCTCGCAGGGCGGCTACGACACGCACGCCAACCAGCGCGGCGGTCAGGACGGCCGGCTTAAGGAACTGGGCGCCGCGATCAAGGCCTTCACCGAGGACCTCACCGCCATGGGCGAGTTCCAGCGCGTGACCATGATGACCTTCAGCGAATTCGGGCGGCGCGTGACCGAGAACGGCAGCCGCGGCACCGACCACGGCGCGGCCGCGCCCATGTTCATCATCGGCGGCGACAAGGTGAAGAACGGGCTCATCGGCGCACATCCCAGCCTCGATCCGAAGGATTTGGAAGACGGTGACATCAAGTTTGGCACCGACTTTCGCAGCGTGTATGCCACTTTGTTGCAAGATTGGCTTAAGACCCCCAGCGCCTCAACGGCCGCGATTCTCGGGCGGCAGTTCAACACGCTGCCGTTGATTGGGCAGACGGTTTGACGGAATCACGGCTGCGGACGGAATTAACGAAACAGGTGGCTATCCGACACGCCTATTCCACACGGCGGAATCCCTGAGAGGCGGAAAGACTTATGCGTACTTCCGCGATGAATTGGTCGATGTCTCCTCCGCGAATGAGATGACGCTCAGTTCGCGTCTCAAGCAGAGCCAAACAAAAGGGATCGCCATTCGCATCTAGATAGCGCTCGGAAATCACGGGCTTCCATATCTGGAAGCCAAGAACAATGCTCCATAATATATTAATCCGGCGGATTGAAACGATCTTCTCAAAGGGAATCAGCTCTTCGGTTGAATAATCCGTGAGATAGATTCCGGTCGGATCGAGGCGATGCACGTGAGTAGATTGGTAAAACGAAATTTACTTGAAACGTCGCAGACTCGTAACTCCGTCACATTACGTCACTCCAGCTTGAGACTCCCTAACCTTTACAGTGGCCCGCGCGTTCATCTTTATAAGAAATTCTTTTAATTCCGTCGTCCGCCGTAATTCCGTCAAAACTGATCCTACGCATCCAGCCGCGTGCTGAACTGGCGCAGGAAGCGAACGTCGTTCTCGCTGAAGAGCCGCAGGTCGGGCACGCCGTGGCGCATGATGGCGATGCGCTCAAGGCCGAAGCCAAAGGCGTAACCGGTGTACTTTTCCGAGTCGTAGCCGACGTGCCGGAAGACCTCGGGATCGACCATGCCGCAACCACAAATTTCAAGCCACTCGCGGCCTTTCACCGTGCTGCCTTCGCGCGCGCAATCGACCTCGAAGCTCGGCTCGGTGAAAGGGAAGAAATGCGGACGGAATCGGAACTTTAGGTCGCTGCCGAGCAGCTCGCGGAAGAAATATTCGAGCGTGCCCTTCAGGTCGGCCAGCGTGACATTTTCGCCAACTACGAGGCCTTCCATCTGGAAGAACGAGGCGCCGTGGGTGGCGTCGATCTCGTCACGGCGATAGCAGCGGCCCGGCGCGATGATGCGCAGCGGCGGCTGGCCCGCGAGCATGGCGCGAATCTGCACCGTGGAAGTCTGCGTGCGGAGCAAGCGGCGGCCGCCGCCGGTCTTTCCGTCCAGGCCGGGGCTCGGCTCGAGGCCCTCCTCATCGAGGTAAAAGGTATCCTGCTCGTTGCGCGCCGGATGATCGGCAAGCGTGTTGAGCGCGTCAAAGTTGAAGACCTCGTTCTCAATGTCCGGACCGTCGGCGAGCGCGAAGCCGAGCCGGCGAAAGATCTCAATCGCGCGATCGCGCACTTGGAGCACAGGATGGAGCGAGCCGGGCGGATCGTAGCGGCCAGGCAGCGTGGGATCGAAATCCTCCGTCTCCCCCGCAGCGGTGAGCTCGGCCTTGCGCGCGTCGAAGGCTGCGGCCACCGCCTGCTTGGCCTCGTTGGCCGCCTTGCCGATGGCAGGCCGTTGCTCCTTGGGCACGGCGCTCATTTTTTCCAGCAGCACGGGAAGCTCGCCGCTGCGCGAAAGGTATCGGATGCGCGCGGCCTCAAGCGCGTCCGCGTCGGCCGCGGCGGCAATGGCGGCAAGGATCGCGCCGCGCAGGGATGCAATGTCGTCCAGCATGGAAGGGAAAAGCTAAAGCGCGGGCGAGGAATAGTCGAGGAGGGCTTGCTGGGCGTCGCTCGCAAGTTCGTCGCGCGCGCGACGGCTCAAGCCGCCCACACACATCAGCGCGTTCCAAGTGCAAGTTGGGAACAAGGAGAAAGGATGCCATCCTCAGATAGCCGTCGAACTTCGGGCGACGGATTCTCAAAAGAACGCGTCCGTCCGTCGCCCGGATGTTGGCGGCTACCGATCAACCGTCAGCCAGGCGCACGGCCTGCACTTGAAGTAGCCGCGCGGCGCCGTGGTAGGTCTCGACCTGACCGCGGACGATCACCGTGCTGTCGACCCAGCCCTTGGCGGCAGCGTCGAAAGAGCCGGGATAGATACAGCGGAGATCGGGCTGGAGGCCGCCGTCGATGCGGCGCAAATCGAAGCGGCGCAGGTCGAGATCGATTGAGCGTACGTGCCCCGCAAGCTCGAGGGTTTCCTCGCCCAGCACCGGTTTTTCCAGCCAGCGGCGCACTTGCTGGCGGGTTTCCGG
>CAJCIA010000266.1 GCA_903970275.1 Betaproteobacteria bacterium | reverse complement strand
GCGGTGAAGGTGAACATCTACGCCAAGGACGCCGACACGGGCAAGACGATGGTCGCCAGCTGGCGCTTCAACTACCAGCCGACCGCCACCGGCGTGCACGCACCGATCGGCGCCGCATCCGCCGGAACCAATGGAACCGCCGCCACGCCCGTGATCTCGTCCATGCCTCGTCCGGCCACCCCTGCGACTCCAGCGACGACGAACGAGCCGGCAGCGCCCGCCACCCTAAAGAGCACCACGCCCGCCCCCGGCACGGCATCGGAATCGAATACCGTGCCCGCTCAGACGACGCCGGTAACGAATTCGACGCCGTAGCTTCTATTAAGAGGGCAGGCGCTGGGTGTTTCAGCCGACGGAGAGCCCGTCACAATGAGCTCCCGCCGGTGCCCAGTGTGGATGGGCTCCGCTCTGCGATTCGCCGTAAGTAGCCCCGCGCACGGGGCCGCGGATCGTGCAGGAACTGCTCCGGCAGGCGGTGTCCGGTGCGCCTGCAGAAAGACTTACTGATCGGTGAGTCAGCAAGCCGATCCACCGTCCCGCTCCAGTGCGGAATAAGCCGCCGCACCTTGGCCAGGTAGTGACGAAGAAAAGCGTTGTGCGAGGTATAACCGTGATAGTCAAGGATGGTCGTGCCGTTCGAGACCACGACATGGCCGCCACGGAAACCGTCAGCAGGACGAATGTGCAGCGCGTGCCATTCCATGCCGGTCTGTTCCTCGAGGAAGACGCCGGCCAAGACATGGCAGGCGCCGGAGGCGAAGAAGGGCCGGTCCGGACGTCCCCATGAACGCGCCAGATCCAACTTGTCCTCCGCGGACCGGAGGATCATTTACTCGATCCGCACGGGCTTGGCTTTGCGGCCGGCGAAGCGCATGACGTGCGTGTAGCCAATCTCGCGCGCGAAGGCGTAGGCCTGGTCGAACTCATGCGCGACCTCGGCGGGCGCATGCGCGTCGGAGTTGATCACGATGGGAATTTGCCGCTCGCGCGCTGCGCGCAGGAACTGGGCACTGGGATAAATCTCGTTCACTTCCTTGCGCAGGCCGGCCGTGCTCACCTCGAGCACGCAACCCGCTTCCGCCACCGCGTCGAGCGCGGGCTTATAAAAGCGCATCAGGTCGCCTTCCGGGCGATGGCCGAATTTCTTCACCAAGTCCGGGTGAGCCAGGAAATCGAAGAGGCAGCTTTCGGCCATGGCCGTGTAGGCGTCGAAGTAGCGCTGCCAGATTTCGTCCACCGGCACCTCGGTCCAGCGCTTGAGGTGCTTGGGATTATCCACATCCCATTCCGGCGTGATGTAGTGCACCGCGCCGATGAGGTAATCCCAATCGGCCAGCGTGCTGAGCTTCTGCACGTGTGCCTCGTGGCCGGCGATGAAGTCGCACTCCAGGCCGAGGCGAATCGGGTAATCGGGAAACTCGCGCCGCGCTTCCTCGATCAGCGCGACGTATTCCGGCAACTGACCCGGCCCCATGCGCCAGTCGTCAAACTGCGTCGCCATTGGGTTGTGATCGGAAAAGCCGATCTCGGCCAGCCCGGCGGCCTGTGCTGCGAGCACGTACTCGCGCGGCGCGCCCACGGCATGACCGCAGAGCGGGGTGTGCATGTGGTAGTCCGTGCGCATGGATTCGACGCTATCAGTTCAAATCCATCTTCCAAGCGCCGGAATTCCGGAGCATAAAAGCGCATGGCGGCCATCGGCTATTTCGGCAAGGAAGGGAGCTTCACCCACGTCGCCGCACTGCGCCGTTTCCCGAAGGCGACCCTGGCGGAATGCCCCACGGTGGAGGAAGCGTTCGCACGCCTGGAAGCAGGCGAATTTCCGCACATCGTCGTGCCGATTGAGAATGCCTCAAGCGGCATCATCACCAACACGGCCGACCAGCTCATGCGCCTGGCCATCACCGAAGGCGAGCCCGCCAAGCTGCTGATTCGCGAGGCGCTGGCCATGCGCGTGCAGCTCATGCTGCTCGCCCGCGCGGGGACGAAAGAGGTGCGGAAGATCTACTCGCACCGCGCGCCGTTCGATCACAGCCGCGCCTGGCTGGCGAAGCACTTTCCGCAAGCCGAGCAGGTCATCGTTGAAAGTACCTCGGAGGCAGCGGCGCTCGCCGCGAAGGAGAAAGGCTGCGCGGCCATCGCCGGCCAGCAGGCAGTCGAGCGACATCACCTGGCCATTCTCTCGCGCGAAGTGGGCGCGGAGGTCGCCAACCAGACCACCTTCATCGTCGTCGGAGCGCCCCTCGCCCGCGCGGCCAAGGCGACGCACACCAGCCTCGTCTTTGAGTTGCCGCACAAGCCCGGCAGCCTGGTTGCCGTACTGCAGGTGCTCTCAAAGCGCGGGTTGAACCTAACGAAGATCCTCTCGCGCCCGATTCCCGGTCGCTTCGAGGAGTACCGCTTCATGATCGAGTTCGCCGGCGCCGAGCCCACGTCGGCGGTGGTGGAAGCGCTGTCGCGCATCCGCAAGATCACGACATTCTGCGGCGTGATCGGCGCGTATCCGGTGCGGAGGATTTAGTAAGGGTAGCCGACGCTTTCCCGGCGTTCCCGTTTCCCCTCGTTCCCAAGTTGCACTTGGGAACGAAACCGTGCATCCGCCGCTTAAGCGGCCCCCCGAGAATCGCAAAACCTGCGCGAGTCCGCGACGGCTCAAGCCGTCGAATACCCCGCGCGTTCCCAAGTACAACTTGGGAACGAGGG
>CAJCIA010000265.1 GCA_903970275.1 Betaproteobacteria bacterium | reverse complement strand
TTCAAGCCGATGGGCCCGTGGATCGAGACCGACGTGGAGCTCGAGAGCCTGATGACCAGGGTGCGGCTGAACGGCGAGCAGATGATCGAGTTCCACACCAACCACATGATCTTCGGCGTGGTCGACTTCCTGGTAGCGATGACGAAATACCTGACGCTGTATGCTGGCGACATGGTCTGGATGGGCACCGAGGGCGCCACCGCCGACATGAAGCACGGCGATGTCTGCGAGATCGAGATCTCCTCGATCGGCACGCTGCGCAATCCAGTGGTGCGGGAGACGTGACGGAGCGCGCCGGCACCCAATCGCCCTTCGCCGACCAGCATGTGCTGCTCATCGTGGCACATCAGGACGACGAGGTGCTGGGCGCCGGCGCGCAATTCAGTCATTTCGACCAGCTCAGCGTGCTGCACGTCACCGATGGCGCGGCCTCCACGCGGGAGGCGCGCGCCAAGCGGTTTGCCTCCCGGCGCGCCTACGCCGCGGCGCGGGCGCGGGAGGTGCGCAGTGCCGTCGCCGCCGCTGGCGTCCATGCGACGTTCCACACGCTGGGCGTGCGCAGCCTGGAAGCGTGCTTCCATCTGCCGGCGATCCGGCGGCAATTGGAGCGCGCCATCGCTGGGATCGGACCCGACATCATCCTGACCCACGCCTATGAAGGCGGCCACCCCGACCACGACGCTGTCGCGTTCGCCGTGCATCAGGCGGTGCGCCACCTGCCCTGGTCACCCGCGGTCTGGGAATTCGCCGGCTATCACCGCTCCGGCACCAATACGGTCCACGGCCGGTTCCTGCCCAATGGCGAGCCGGCGTTGCGCCTGGCGTTGACCGAGGCGGATCGCACGCTGAAACGCCACATGCTCGATCGATTCCGCTCCCGGCTCGATGAGGTGGCACCATTCCCGCTGGACGCCGAACTGTTTCGGCCCGCGCCAACCTACGACTTCGCCCACGCGCCGCATCAGCGCCCACTCGCATATGAGCTGGATGGATCGGGCATCCCGGCGCCGCTCTGGCTGACCGCCGCGCGTGAGGCGATGAAGACGGATCGCAGTTGGCGAATGGTTGTGCGGCTCCGGTGGGAGATGTGGGCCCGTCGGTTCCTCCCCGACAGCCCGCGCATGGCCAGCCTGATGCGTGCCATGCCGTTGCTGGGGCGGCGCGTCTGGTAGGGGTGACGGGCGACCCGGCGCCAATTCGGCACGATCGCGGCAGATTCACGACTTTGTTGCTTACGGTCCCGGGGGGCTGTTGTGGCACGCTGGTCGCCGAACGCTGGACCTCCCCGGCGTCGGAAGGAGGGCAGCTTCATGCGCCACTTCATCCTTGGCGCGATCCTGCTGCTCGCCGGCCAGGCGCACGCGGCACCGCCGGGCGACGCCGAGCCGAGCCTCGGCCCGTGGTACAACAGTCTGCGACAGCCGTGGACCAACGCACTGTGCTGCTCGATCGCGGATTGCCGACCGGTCCTGTCACGCATTGTCGACGGTCATTATGAGGCCTTCGTCGGCGATGAGTGGCGCGCGGTGCCGGACGACCGCGTGCTGACGCGGCCGGACAACCCGACCGGGCGCGCCGTTGTCTGCTGGACGCCGCGCGCCGGCGTGCTGTGTTTCGTGAAGGCACCCGAGAGTTGAGACGGCTCTAACGCGCGCCTAGGGTGCGGCGCAACCCGAGCAACGCCAAGGATCAACACACAGAGGACGCCATGGATCTCGTCGAGACCTCACGCCAAACAGTGGAAGCGCTCCTGGCCAGGCGCCATCGGCCGATGACATACGAGGAGCGGGTGCAGTACGCGCTCGATCTTGTCGACATGCATCTGCATGAGGAAAATCCTGACCGCATCGATGAGTGCATCAAGCTGTATACCGAGGACGCGGTGTGGGACGCACCGACCCGCGGGGTGCGGTATGTGGGGCGTCAGTCGATCAAGGAGAACTACTTGAAGCTGTTCGCCTCGGCGGGAAATATCAGCTTCGAACCGATCGAGCGCTTTGCCTCTCCGGATCGGGTGTTCGACGACATGTGGGCGCGTTTCACGCTGGTGGGCGACGGGTTCGCGAATGCCCCGGTGCCCATCGGCACCAAGGTCAAGCTGCGGCTGCTGCACAATTTCCATATCCGCGACGGCATGATCGCCCGCGAGATCGGCTATGAGGTGTGGCTACCGGACGGCTAGACCGGCGTCAGGCTGACGGGACCCACCCCACATATACCTCTCCCGCCCTTCTGTTTAGACCGGGGACAAGGTGAACGGCTGTTCGGGGACATGGTGAACGGTTTTGTTGCTGTCCTGGCGCAGGTCGATCTGCGCCAGAACATGGTTCCGATAGCAGAGTTTGAAGAGGCCGTCGGTGTCGGTGGGGCGCAGGGCAAGGGTGCGACCGACGAAGGCTCTGGGGCAGCTGATCTGGCGTCCCTTGAAGGACAGTCTGCCGTGCATCTGCACCTTGCGGACGTGGGCGGAGGGCTCGTAGTCGGGTGGATCGATGCGTCCAGGCATGGGTCTCTCGCTGCTCCGGTAGCGACTGGCGGGTGTCACCATGCCGATGCCTTCGTGCGGCCGTTCGGTGTTGTAGATCTCACGCCAGGCATCGAACGCGGCTTGCGCTGCGGTCAGATCGGCAAAGGCGTGGATATTGAGGACTTCGGCTTTGAGCGTTCGATGGAAGCGCTCTTCCTTGCCCTGGGTCTGGGGATGGTAGGGCCTGCCATGGATCATGCCGATGTCCAGATCCATCAGCCACACGGTCAGCGGCGTGTGGCGCTCCGGGCCCGAGGTTCCCCATGGCGAGCCATTGTCGGCGAGCATGCGCCACGGCAGGCCATTGCAGTCGAACACCCGCTGCAGGCGAGCGCGCACGGTGGTGGTTTGTTCGTCGCCGCAGGCGCCGAGCTCCAGTGAGTAGCGCGAGTGATCGTCCAGCACCGTCAATGGATGGCAGCGGCCTCGCTGCAGAGCAAAATGGCCCTTGAAGTCCATCTGCCACAAATCGTTGGGAGCCGGATGCTCGAAGCGCTGGAAGTCGCGACGCTGACCCGCGCGCGGCCCATCCAGCAGTCCATGACGGCGGATGATCTGGGTGATCGTCGAGGCCGACGGCGGGCGTCCCGCATCCTCCCATTCCAGCACCTTGCCGATCTTGCGCCCACCCCAGGCCGGGTGAGCGAGGCGAACCGCTAGAACCCGAGCCTCCATCTCCGCGTCCGTGCAGTGCGGACTCCGCAGCGGTCGGCGAGAACGATCGACCAGGCCCGAGCTCCCCTCCGCCACGAACCGGCCCAACCACTTGTACGCCGTCGCCGAGCTGACCATCCAAACACGACACAGCTCGCGAATGTTCGCCCCGGGCGTCAACGCCAGACGGCAAAACTCCTCTCGATGGGACACAATCGAACGCTCCTGAAAGGGCATGGGACATCCTCCGTCGCATGCCAGAAGTGTTCACCATGTCCCCGAACAACCGTTCACCTTGTCCCCGGTCTGTACA
>CAJCIA010000264.1 GCA_903970275.1 Betaproteobacteria bacterium | reverse complement strand
GTCGAGCGAGTCAGCTCCCAGGTCCTCGATAAACTTGGCCTGGGGCGTCACCTGCTCGGGGTTCACGCCCAGCTGCTCCACAATGATGTCCTTCACTTTTTCTTCGATCGACTTTTCCGCCATAAAATTCCGTCTCCTTTTCTTTCGTGCCCGTTGTTACGGGCGACACTCTTCTTTGGCAAACAATTTCTTTCCGTCAAGTCCCCGAGCCAAATTTTTCGGCGCAAGGCTTTCAAAATTCATGCTGGCTACATAACCATGCCGCCATCCACCGTGATGATCTGGCCCGTGATGTAACTGGCCGCGGGCGAGCAGAGAAACGCGACCACGCCGGCGATGTCGTCGGGCTGGCCGAGGCGCTGGAGCGGGATTTTCTCCAGCAGCTTTTTTTGCAGCTCCTCGCCGAGGCCCTTGGTCATGTCGGTCTCAATGAAGCCGGGGCAGACCACGTTGCAGGTGATTCCACGCGAAGCGAATTCGCGCGCGACCGACTTGCTGAAGCCGATAAGGCCGGCCTTGGAGGCGGCATAATTCGCCTGGCCGGCATTGCCCATGAGGCCGACGACAGACGAGATGTTGACGATGCGGCCGGCGCGCTGCTTGACCATGAGGCGGCCGACCGGACGCGTGAAATGGAAGGCGCCCTTGAGATTGGTGTTGATGACCGTATCCCAATCCTCGGTCTTCATGCGCATGAGCAGGCCGTCACGCGTGATGCCGGCGTTGTTGACCAGGATGTCGATCTTGCCGAAGCGGGTGTTGGCCTGGTCGACCATGGCGTCGACGGCGGCGCTGTCGGCCACGTCCACGGGAAAGGCTTCCGCCGTGCCGCCGGCGGCGCGGACCGACTCGAGCGTGGCGGCGAGCGCATCGGCGCTGCGGGCTACGGCGGCGATGGAGGCGCCCTGGGCGGCGAGTTCCTGCGCGATGGCGCGGCCGAGTCCGCGGCTGGCGCCGGTGACGAGCGCGACCTGTCCTTCAAGATACCTAGTTGAGAGCATCGGCGTGTTTAACGAGGTCGTCGTAGGTTTCCAATGACAAACAGTGGGCCTGCGGGTTGATGCGCCGGACCAGCCCGGCGATGACCGCGTTGGGTCCGCATTCGACGAAATGGGTGATGCCGACCGCGAGGAGGCGGCGGATGGAGTCCTCCCAATTCACCGAGCCGCAGACCTGCGCCTCCAGGGCGAGGCGGACCTGCGTGGGCGAGGTGACCGATTCGGCGCTGAAGTTCGCCACGACGGGAACGCGGGGCTCGTGGATCTCGGCCTTTTCGAGATAGGGCTGAAGTCCGCGCGCGGCACTGGCCATGAGGCGCGAATGGTAGGCGCCGGCGACCTTGAGCGGGATAACGCGGCGCACGCCACGCTCCTTGGCCGCGGCGTCCACGCCCGCCATGGCCGCCTTCGCGCCGGAGAGGACGATCTGGCCGGGGCAGTTGAGGTTGGCGACATCGACATCGCAGGCGGCGGCAATCTCGCGCGCCTGCTCGGGCGTCGCGCCGAGCAGGGTGATCATGGTGCCCTCGGTGGACTCACAGGCTTCCTGCATGAGCCGGCCGCGCTCGGCGACAAGCTGGAGACCGGTCGCGAAGGTGAACGTGCCGGCCGCAGCGTGGGCGGTGTATTCGCCCAGGGACAGCCCGGCGGCAGCCTCAAAGCGCGGCGCCTGCCCGGTGAGCTCACGCCAGGCGGCGAGCAGGGCGAGGCCGTGGACGTACAGCGCGGGCTGGCAGACGCGGGTCTCGGTCAGCTTGTCCTCAGGGCCGCGGAAGCTGACTTCGCTCAGGCTCCAACCGAGGATGCGATCGGCTTGCTCGTAAAGGGCGCGGGCGGCGGGACTCTTCTCGGCGAGGTCGGTGCCCATGCCGACTTTCTGGGCGCCCTGTCCGGATAAGAGGAGCGCGCGGGGATGTTCGGTGCTCATGGTGAGCAGGTGATCTTAGCGGAATGTGCGAGAGGACGGTATCTCTAAAAGACCTCCGTCGCCTATTTGGCTTAAAATTTTTGCGAAAGGGCCGTTTTCAGATGGCTTGCGCAACAAGGGCGGAAAGGTGGCCCACTTTCGGCACTTGCCGCGTGCGGGCGCCCTGTTTAACTCGGGCCATGGCCAACCGGAAAATCGTGCTGCGGTTCAGCGGGCCGTCGCAGTTCAAGATCGCGCAGCAGGTGCGGCCGGGACTAACGGACGATTACGGCGTGGTGCTGCCGGATGCGATCGGGAGCTGGCTGGTGGATGAAACGCAGTCGCGCACCACGGCGCTGGGCACCACGACCGCGGTTCACCTGATCGACTACACGGCGATTCCCTACCCGGCGGAGTAGGCGGGGCGAGGAGTGAGCGTCGGCGGTCAGGTTGATCGCGACAGCGTCAGAGACGCGGCGCATCTTTTTTCGGGCCGTGCTTGATCCGGTGGCTTACGGCCGTGCTTATCTGTCCGGCTCATGTCGGACTCGAAGCGCGTTGCCCTTAATCCCAGCCAGCAGCAGGTGGCACACTCGCAGGAAAAACACGTGGTGGTGCTGGCGGGCGCGGGCACGGGCAAAACGGCGGCGATCGTGCACAAGGTGGCGCACCTGATTCGCAACGGCGTGCACCGGCGCGAAGTGATGATGATCACCTTCACGCGCAAGGCGGCGGGCGAGATGCAGAAACGGATCGGCGCGCTGATCGGCGACGTGCCCAAGGACGGCCGCGAGGACACGATGCTGGTCGGCACTTACCACGCGCTGGCGAGTCTGCTCATCCGGCGTGACGCGGAGGGCTTCGGCCTGCGCGGGCGCAACTTCACCACGCTGGACGAGGACGACGCGGCAAGCCTGATGAAGTCGGCGTTTCGCGAATGCGCCGTGGCTTCAGGCGACGCGCTTTCGCCCGCCAAGGTGCGCGCGGCACTGTCCTTTGCAGTGAACAAGCGGCTGGCGCTCGGAAAGCACTTCATGCAGCAGTTCGACGAAAACGGCGGGCGGGCGGAGATGCTGGCCTCGGTCTATCGCAAGCTGAAGCGGGCGGCCAACGCACTTGATTACGACGACCTGCTGACCGTCTGGGCGAAGCGGCTGGAGTCGGACGCGGCGTACGCGGCGAAATTGCGCGCGACGTTTCGCCACGTGATCTGCGACGAGTTCCAGGACAACAACGCGCTGAATTACGAGATCCTCTCGCACCTCGATCCGGAACATCTGACGGTGGTGGGCGACGTGAACCAATCGATCTTTGGCTTTCGCGGCGCGTCGTGCGGGCTGGTGGATCGTTTCCTGGGCGAGCACCCGAAGGCGCGCATCATCCGGCTGGAGGATAATTACCGCTCGGGGCAGAAGATTCTCGACCTGGCCAACCAGGTGGTGGCGAGTGCGCCACGCGCGCTGGTGCTGACGAGCGCGAAGAAGCAGACAAGCGTGGCGCATCTCGTGCCGCAGGCGAACGCGGCGTGCGAGTCGGCCTACATCCTGGAGTGGATCCGGCGCAAGACGGAGCGGGGCGTCAAGCCATCGGAGATCGCCATCCTGTCGCGCTCGTCGCGGTCGATCGAGACGGTGGAGCTGGCGCTCAAGCTGGAGAAGATCCCGTATCGCAAATACGGCGGGCTGATGCTGGGTGACTCGGCGGAGGTGAAGGATTTCATCGCGTTCCTGCGGCTGGCGTTCAACCCACACGACCGCGTGGCGCTGGTGCGGTGCCTGACGCAGTTTCCCGGCGTGGGCGAGGCGTCGGCGGAGGATTATGCGGCGGGCGATGACGACGACGCGCACGATCAGTTGTTCAAGGTGGAGCGGTCGTTGCCACGGGGCGCGGGCAGCCTGGATGCGTGGCTGGCGCGGCTGCGCGAGCTCTCCGGCGTGGGCGCCCGGGGCGAGTATCTGCTGGGCGTGATCTTCCCGCTGATCGAACGGAACTATCCGCAGAACGCGACCGACCGGATGGAGACGCTGAAGGTACTGGTCGATTCGATGAAGAATCTTTCGGGCGACATGGAGGACTTTCTGGATGCGTTTTCGCTGGAGCGATCAACAGAAAAACATCATCTCGATTCCGAGCTGACGGTGGCGACGATCCACGCGAGCAAGGGGTTGGAGTTCGACCACGTGGTGCTGTGCGGCGCAGGGGCGAAGCAAATGCCGCATCCGAAATCGATCGAGCCGGAGGCAATGGAGGAGGAGCGGCGCCTGATGTACGTGGCCGTGACGCGGGCGCGGCATCAGTTGCTGATCACGTATCCGATGAGCGGGCCGTCCATCGCAAGCCAGCGGGCAAGCCCGTTTTTCCCGGTTGGATTTGCGTGGGATGAGGTTTGATTGTAGCGGCGGTCCATGACCGCCGAAGAAGATCGTCGGTGATACGTCAGCGGTCATAGACCGCGCTACAATGAAGGCATCGTTGGCGCGAGCAGCCGGTACCAGTTGTCCCGCTGACGGGCCTCGTAGCCGAGCTCGGTAATGGCTTTCTTGATCTCGTCGACGGTGAGGCGGAAGCTGGTGCCGGCGGCGCTGACGACGTTCTCTTCCATCATCACGCTGCCGTAGTCGTTGGCGCCGTACTGGAGCGCGACCTGGCCGATCTTCGGACCCTGCGTGACCCAGCTCGATTGCACGTTGTCGAAGTTGTCGAGGAAGACGCGGCTGAGCGCCTGCATGCGCAGGTATTCGTGCGAGCCGGTGGGCGGGATGTTGCGCATCTTCGTGCCGTCGCTCTGGAAGGTCCAGCAGATGAAGGCAGTGTAGCCGCCGGTCTCGTCCTGGGCGTCGCGCAGGCGGCGCAGGTGCTCGATGCGGTCCTCGATGCTCTCGACGTGGCCGAACATCATGGTGGCGCTGCTGGGGAGCCCGAGCCGGTGGGCGATGCGCATGACTTCCAGCCACTGGTCGCTGTTGCACTTGAGCGGCGCAATGCGGTTGCGCACGTCGTCGACCAGGATTTCGCCGCCACCGCCGGGGATGGAGCCGAGCCCGGCTTCCTTGAAGCGGGTGATGACTTCCTCCAGCGGCAGGCCGAAGACGGTGGCGAAATGATTGAACTCCGGCGGCGAGAAGCCGTGGATGTTGATCGTGGGATGATGGGTGCGGATGTAGTGCAGCAGCTCGAGGTAGTAGTCGATCGTGAGCTTGGGATGGTGGCCGCCCTGCATGAGGATTTGCGTGCCGCCGATAGATTCGAGCTCCGTTATCTTGGCGCCGATTTGCTCGTTGCTCAGGACATAGTGGTCTTCGTCACGCTCCGTGCGCATAAAGGCGCAGAATTTGCAGTAGACGTTGCAGACGTTCGTGTAATTGATGTTGCGATCAATGATGTAGGTGACGATCTCGTTGCCGCGGCCGTCGTAAGCGGGGCCTTTCACCTGGCGGCGACGCGCGTCGGCCAGTTCGCCCAATTCGGTTAGCGGAGCGTAATAGAGCTGCTTCGCTTCCTCCGGCGTGATGCGCTCGCCGGCGAAGACGCGCGTCTTGATCTCGGAATCAAGCAGCGACTGGATCATATGAACCTCAACTTGGGCACACGCGGCAGCCGCTCGAGTTCAACCAGGAGCGAGGCGAATTTCGTGATGGCCTGCTTCTGCGGTTCACCGAGTTCGTAGCAAAGGTGCTCGTTGAGATACTTGCGCTCGAAGACGCTTTTCGCGATGAAGTTGGCGTTGGCCACGCCGGTGCGGCCGGCTTGGCGCAGCTTTTGCGCCGTCCAGAACGATTGCCAGAGCGGAAGGCGCAGCGCCCAGACGGCGAAGACGAACGGGAGCTGGGTCTGCTCGCGCCAGGCCTCGCCGAGGTCAAGGTACTTTTGGTCCGGATTGGCCTGGCGATGAAGGATGGCGGGATCGCCAATAAGGAGCTGGGCGTCGGCCGGCTGGTCGGGCGAGACGTAGCGCGGCTTCAGGCGATGGAATTTCTCCAGGACGATGCGGGTGAGCTCAACGGAGGTCTTCGACGCGGGATCGAGCGCGACGGTCTGGATGTTGCCGAGCGCGCCGGTGTAGTTGAGGTAGACGCTGTAGACCGTCCGGCGGGTGCCGATGGCGACGCCGTTGACCACACGGTACATCATGGCGGGCGCCTCCAGCACTTCCATGAGCGGGACGAGCGCGGCTTCCAGGTGCCCGGCGCGCAGATCGGCCGCAAGGCGGCTGGGCTCGAGCAGCGTGACGGGCGAGGCCAGGCAGCGCGTGAGCGGCTTGGCGTTGAGGTAGGGGACAGAACCGACGCGGACGTCCGTGGGGATGGTGACAAGCGGCGGGCTAAAGCGCTCGCGCACGAGGGCGTTTTCCGCGTTTTGGTGATGAAGGGGGGAGAGGGTGCTCATCAGCTGTAGCGGCGGTCTATGACCGCCGACGGATCATTAATAAAGTATGGCAATTTCACCTTGATAGGGCCATTGGGAAGCCTCATCGACTAATGTTGCCCGGACAGGGTTCAAACGAATGTACTCCTATTTCGACGAGGCGGATTCATCCGAGCGCAAAAGGTGATCAAAGAAGTTCTTCTGCCAATGAGGAGCAGAAATCGACTGCTTTCTCAAAGATTTTGAAAGGGTGTTCTTCAAGGATTTGACCCACGCCGAAAGACCGGTGGTATCCGGTAGTGCCACGAAGAAATGAAGATGATCCGGCATCAAAACATATTTTCCAACATGGATGTTTTGAAGGAGGGCGGCTTGGCAAAATTGGACAAAGGCTGTGTGGGTGTGGCCATTCGCCAGCAGAGGACGTCGATCATGGGTGCAAAAAGTGACGAAGAAAATGGGAGCGCTTTGATAGACGAAATCGAGTCGGGAGAGTCGGGACGTTCTTCGCATGGCGTCGGCGGTCATAGACCGCCGCTACAGACTGAGGCGGTTGGTCCGCGCGCCAACGTCCCGGCATTGATCGCGTAGAATTTTGCTCATACCAGCGTCTTCATTTGCTCGGGCAAATCAGGCAGCGGCGTCAGGTCCGGCGTGGGGGAGGGGCGGAGAGGCTCGTAGTAGGTGTCGCGCTGGACGGGGACGCGGCCGGCTTCGCGGATGGCGCGTTCGAGCTGGGCGACCTGCTGGCCTTGCGGGGTCTTACTGCCAGCCATGTGAAATATGCGTTCCTGCTGGATGGTACCGTGCAGGTCATCCACACCGTAGCTGAGCGCGATCTGCGCGGTGGGTAGGCCGAGGCTGACCCAGTAGGCGGTGATGTGGTCGAAGTTGTCGAGATAGAGGCGCGCAATGGCGAGGGTTCGCAAGTCCTCGAAGGCGGAGGCGCGACCCAGGCCAAGGTGCGAGAGCTTGTTGTTATCCGGCTCGTATGCGAAGGGAACGAGTGCGGTGAAGCCGCGCGTTTCGTCCTGCAACTCGCGCAGGCGACGGAGATGATCGACGCGCTGGGCCAGCGTCTCGACGTGGCCGTAAAGCATGGTGCAGGTGCTGCGCTCGCCCATCTGATGCCAGGTGCGGTGCACTTCCAGCCATTCCTCGGCGCTCTCCTTGCCGCGGCAGAGCTTGTCGCGCACTTCGGGGTCGAAGATTTCGGCGCCACCGCCGGTGAGGGAGCCCAAGCCGGCGGCGCGCAGGATTTCCAGCGTCTCGCGCAGCGGCTTTTTCGCGATGCGCTCGGCGAGGTGGCGGATCTCGATGGCGGTGAAGGCCTTGATCGTCAAGTCGGGGCAGGCTTCGCGCAGGCTGCGGATGAGATCGGTGTAGTAGGTGAAGAGCAGCTTGGGATGCAGGCCGCCGACGATGTGGACCTCGGTCGCGCCGCGCGCGTAGGCATCAGCGCACTGGCGCACCATGTCGTCGATCGCGAGGGTGAACTGTCCCTCCTTTTCGTGCGGGCGGCGCGCGAAGGCGCAGAACTGGCAGCTGAGAATGCAGACGTTGGAGTAGTTGAGGTAGAGATTAAGAACGTAGGTGGCGACGTTGCCGTTCTTGCGCTCGCGCACATGGTTAGCGAGGTAGCCGAGCGCGTTCAGGTCTCTGACGTCGAAGAGGCGCAGGGCCTCGGCCTCGCTCAGGCGCTGGTTGGCGAAGACTTTCTCGCCGATGTCGGCGATCTTCGAGCGCTCGAGGATGGAGGTCATGAAGCTCATGGGTGCTCGATGTGCATCCATCCCGACCGAACAAGATAATTGCTCAGTTGAGGGCCGTAGTTCGTCAGGGAAATGCTCCCCACCACGCCCAGTACCAGACACAGCCCCACCAGCGCGTTCATGTTGAAGAAGGCGATGTTAATGCGGGTGAGGTCGCCGGTGCGGCACAGGCGATGTTCAAAGACCAGGGCGCCAAGGATGAAGGCCATCGCCAACCAATATGGCAGCGAAAGCGCTGCCAGCCAGCCGAAGAGGCCGAGTAGTAGCCAGGTCGCCACGTGCAGGGCACGGGCTAATCGCAGCGCAGTCTCCACGCCGTGGCGGGCGGGAAAGGAGTGGAGCCGGGCAGCGCGGTCGAAATCGACGTCCTGCGTGGCATAGATGAGGTCGAAGCCGAAGACCCAGCACCAGACCGCGGCTGCCAGCACCCAGGGAAGCGGCGAAAGGAGGCTACCGGTTACCGCCGCCCAGGCGCCCATCGGCGCAGCGGCCAGAGCGAGGCCGAGCACGGCGTGGGTGTAGTTGGTGAAACGCTTGGTCAGCGAATAGCCGAGGATGATGAGGCAGGCGACGGGACAAAGCGCGAGGCAAAGGAGGTTGAGCATCCAGCAGCCCATGACAAATGCGACCAGCGCCACGATGCACAGGGTCATGGTCATCCGCCGCGTGCCGAGTTGGGACCGGCGCTTGGTGCGGGGGTTGAAGACGTCGTGGTCCCAGTCGGCCCAGCGGTTGAAACACATGGCTGCCGTGCGGGCGCTGACAAGGCACCAGAGAATCCAGAGCAGCACGGGCAGGGGCGGCAGGCCCCCGGCGGCGATGAACATGGCCGAGAGCGCAAAGGGCAGCGCGAAGACGGAATGGGAGAACTTGATCAGCTCCAGCGTTCCGGCCAGCCGGTGAAAGAAGCCGCCGCCGGAAGGGGGCGAGGTCATCACGACGGAGGAAGGCACGGGGAAAGGTAAAAGTGAAAAAGGGAAAGGTAAAAGGGAAAGACGGTGGTGCGGCGGCTTAAACGGCCGAATGTAGGGTTGCGTTTCCAAGTACAACTTGGGAACGAGAAGCAAACAGGCCGCACCGAAAAATAAGCGGTCTCGTCCGAATGTCCGATCGGACTCGTTAAGGGTGGCGTGCGTCTTTCCAATCCTGACTGTCGAGGTGGTTATTTGGCGTAGACCATAATGAAAACGATGGCCGCAACGATTGCATTAGCCAGGCAAACAGCGCGTAGCGTGAGAATCCGCCTAGGGGAGCGTCCCCTGCTTTTACACCACTTCCGATAGGCGGAATCCAGATACCACGGAGTGCCCCCGAGTACGAAAACAATCCGCACGCCTTGCTTCTTAAGCCAGTGCATGAATACAACATTCTGGATCACCGCGATCAAGATGGCAGAAGCAATCCAAATTATACCGATGAGCTGAATCATCGCCATTTTTAGCTCTTCTACTTTCTGCCTTCCTCCTCCATCCAGCGCTTGGCGCCGGGATGCCTCAGGCCAAGGTGGTCCAGCACACGGGCGAGGACGGTGTCGACGACGTCAAGCACGGTCTCGGGGCGGTGGTAGAAGGAGGGGATGGCGGGGATGACCTCGGCCCCGGCTTCGAGGAGGGTGACGATGTTGCGGGCCTGGATGAGGTTCCAGGGTGTCTCGCGTGGGACGACGATGAGCTTGCGCTTTTCCTTGAGGAAGACATCGGCGGCGCGGGTGATGACGCTATCGGAATAGCCGTGGGCGATGCGGCCGACGGTGCCCATCGAGCAGGGCACGATGATCATGGCGTCGAACTTCGCCGAGCCGCTGACAAACGGCACCTGCATGGAGGCGTCGCCGTGGACCTGCACGCCGGGCGGGAAGGTGAGCTGGCCGATCTCTGCGGCCGCTACCTCGCGGGCGTGGGAACTGAGCGCAACGTGGATGTCGTGAGGGCCGGCAGGGTCGTTGACTAAAAGGTCGAGAAAGCGCTGGGCGTAGATCGAGCCGCTTGCGCCAGTGATGGCCAGAACCAGTTTCACGTTGTCATCCTAGCTGAACCCGCCGGGCGAACAAGGATGGCAAAGCAAACGCGTCAGCTTCCCCAATTAATCCATTAACAACGTGTTACATTCGCAATGTTGACCTTTCCACGCTCCGACCTATAGTTTCGATGCAGTGGAGACGTCGAAGATTTTGGTGGCGCGTAGCGCTAACTTGGGATTCGTCAAGGTTGTGGGACGCGGTTCCTTCCAGAACTCCGGTTGTCTCAAAACCTTCTATTAGCAATTACTGAAAGACCATGTCGATCGGTTCGTGATCGACCTCGACGCCTGCACGTATCTTGACAGCACCTTTCTCGGTATTCTCCTCGGCCTTGGGCTCAAGCTGCGGGCGGCGGGCAACGGGCTGCTGCACATCCTCAACGCCAGCCCACGCAACGTGGAACTGCTCAAGAATCTCGGGCTGGACCGGTTGATCAACATCGATGCGAAGCGGACCGACCTGAACGTTGGGCCGGAACAAAAGCTCGAGGCGCTGGAATGTCCGGTCCAGACCAAGGCGGAGGCGGGCCCGACCATTCTGGAAGCGCACGAGACGTTGATGGAGTTTGACCCTCGCAACGTGCCGAAGTTCAAGGATGTCGTCGAATTTTTGCGCGAGGACCTTGGAGTTGCCAATTCAGTTTAGACGCAGCAGCGCGTCTTTGGTTGCATCGCCGGCCGTTTCTTTTGTGGCGCAGGACTTGGCTTGCTGAAAGGCGGGCTTTCGCTGACGATTCGGGCGCTTGGTCCACACGTTTCTTTATTCACTGCTCGGGGCGGGCCTGTTCGCGGCCGTCATCTTCCTTGTCCGGCAGCGGTTCCGAGCGCATCGGCTCACTGAGCGGCGGCTGCGGCATGAGGTCGCCGGGCTGCAGCAGGAAAAGAAGGTCATCTACGAGTTCATCCACGACCTGGGCGAGGCGTTCACCGAGGAGATTGATCGCGAACACCTGCTGCGCATCATCGTCAATTGCGCGCGCAAGGTGACCACGGCCCGGGGCGGGGCCGTCTACCTGTGGAACGCGTCGCACGACGTCCTGCGCGCGGCCGTGGTAAGCGGCTTTTTCCCGCCCCCGCTGAAGATCGACAACGTAGTGGCCGACCAACTGGCCGTCCGGGCGGAGGACCTCGAGGCGTTCCTGCGGCTGGAGGGATTCGGGCACGATTCGCCGGCGGTCATCGCGCAGGTCGCGCGTAGCAACAAGGCGCTCTTTGTGGAAAACGCGGAGCTGGACGAGCGCTTCCCGTGGTTTCGGCAGGCCAATTTCCAGACGCGCAGCTACATCGCGGTGCCGCTGCACTACCGGGAGGAGCAACTGGGCGTCCTGGCCGTGGCCAACCCGGAGGAGCGGGCCACCTTCTCCCCGGCGGATTTCGACGTGGTGCAGTCGGTGGCGGACCAGGCGGCCTACTCACTGGAATACGCGCGGGTTTACCAGCAGCTCAGCGACAAAAAGCGGCTGGACCACGAGATCGAGGTCGCCCGGGAAATCCAGCGCGTGCTGCTGCCGTCGGTCGCGCCGACCATCGCGGGCTTTCACTGCGCGGCGCTCAACATTCCCGCCCAGCAGGTGAGCGGCGACTACTTCGACTTCATTCGGGTAAATGAAGACAACTGGGGCGTGGCCGTGGCCGACGTCAGCGGCAAGGGCGTGCCGGCTTCGCTGGTCATGACCATGTGTCGCAGCGTGCTGCGCAGCGTGGCCCCGGGGCGCATGTCGCCGGCGGCGGTGCTGAGCGAGCTCAACCGCCAGCTTTACCCCGATATCCGGGAGGACATGTTCATCACGATGCTCTACCTGGTGCTCAACCGTTCCGGCTCGATCACGCTGGCCCGGGCGGGGCACGAGACGCCGCTGCTCTGGCGCGTGGCCACGCAACAGGCAGAGGTGATCGAATCGCCGGGCATGGCGCTGGGGATCGACCCCGGCGATACCTTTGACGAAGTGATCCGGGATGTTACAGTGGCACTGGAACCGCGAGACACCCTCGTGGCGTACACGGACGGGATTAACGAAGCGCTTGATGACGAAGGAAACGAATTTGGCCTGGAACAGCTGAGGGATTGCCTGCACACCGCAGGCCCTTCAGGAGTCGACCATCTGGTGACGGCCATCATCGAACGCGTCCAGCGTTTCAGCAGCGGGCATCCGCAGAACGACGACATCACCCTTGCAGCCGTGCAGCGATCCGATTGAACCATGAACGAAGAGAAGAAATTAGATGAAGTTTTGCCGGGCGACGAATTTCCCGGCACCCCGGCTCCCGAGCCGACGGGCGAAGACAAGCTGCGGTCCGAAGTGGCCGAGTTGAAGGACAAGCTCCTGCGCGGCCAGGCGGAGTGGGACAACTCGCGCAAGCGCATCCTGCGCGAGAAGGAGGAGGCGGTCCGTTACGCGAGCGAGGCGCTCCTCGAAAAGCTGCTGCCCGTGATGGACAACTTTGAGATGGGCATGCAGGCGGCGAAGTCGGCCAGCGATGCCAAGGCGATTGCACAGGGTTTCGAAATGGTGCTGGCGCAATTTCAGCAGGTGTTGCGCGACGCGGGCGTTGAGCCTGTCGATGCGGTCGGCCAGCCCTTTGACCCGCACCGGCACGAGGCGCTGGGGCACCAGGATTCCGAGGAGCATCCGGAGGGTCACGTGATGATGCAGACGCGCAAGGGCTACAAGTTGAAGGACCGGTTGCTGCGGCCCGCCTCGGTGTTCGTGGCGCGCACGCCGGAGAAGAAGCACTAATGGCGACGACGAAGCGGGATTACTACGAGGTGTTGGCGGTCGAGCGCGGCGCGGACGGGGAGACGATCAAGAAGGCCTACCGCAAACTCGCGGTGAAGTATCATCCGGACAAGAACCCGGGCGACAAGTCGGCCGAGGATCGGTTCAAGGAACTGGGCGAGGCGTACGAAGTCCTGAGCAATCCGGACAAGCGGGCGGCCTACGACCGCTTCGGCCACCAGGCCTTCGCGCCGGGCGGCGGCATGGGCGGCGCCGGCGGTTTCGGCGGCGGAGTGCACGATCCGTTCGAGGTTTTTCGCGAGGTGTTCGGTGGCGGACGCGGCGGGGGCGGCATTTTCGGCAGCATTTTTGAGGAAGCCTTTGCGCAGGATGGCGGCGAACGCGGCGGACGCGGTCGCGGGGCCGATCTACGCTACGATCTTCAGATCAGCTTTGCTGAGGCGGCGCGCGGTGTGGAGAAGGAGATCGACATTGCGAAGCTACAGACCTGCGACACCTGCCACGGCTCGGGCGCGGAGCCCGGCAGCAAGGTGACCACATGCCCGACCTGTGCCGGCCATGGCCAGGTGGCGGTGACGCGCGGCTTTTTCAATATCGCCCAGACGTGTCCGAAATGTCGCGGGGCCGGGCAGGTGATCGAGAAGCCGTGTCGCACCTGCCGCGGCGACGGTCGCATGGAAAAGAGCAGCAAAATCAAGATCAAGGTTCCCGCGGGCGTCGAGGATGGTACGCGCCTGCGCTCCACCGGCCAGGGCGAGGGCGGTGCGCGGGGCGGCCCGCCCGGCGATCTCTACGTGGTGCTGCATGTTGAGCCGCACGAGATTTTCGAACGCGAGGGGCGCGACCTGTTTTGCACCGTGCCGATCTCCTTCGTGAAGGCGGCGCTTGGAGGCGAGATCAAGGTGCCGACGCTGGAAGGCAGCGCGGCGCTGAAGGTCCCGGCGGGCACGCCGACGGGAAAGGTCTTTCGCCTGAAGGGCAAGGGTCTGCCGGAGGTGCAGGGGCGCGGCATTGGCGACCTGCATGTGAAACTTTACGTGGAGGTGCCGACTCGCCTGAACCTCGACCAGAAGCACAAGCTGCAGGCTTTCGCCGACAGTTGCGACGCCGACACGCATCCCGAAGAAAGCTCGTTTTTCCAAAAAGTGAAGGACCTCTGGACATGAAACGCTACTACGCTCCCGCGCTTGATCGCGGTGTGTTCGATGCCGAGCAGTCCCATCACTGCAGCGACGTGATGCGGCAGAAGACCGGCGACGTGCTTTCCGTTTTTAATGGCGAGGGCGTGGAAGCGAAGGCGCGCATCACCGCCATCGGCAAGGACGAGGTGAAGTTCGAGGTCCTGGCGAAGGCGGCATCGCCGCGCGCAGCGCACCCGGTCTGGCTGGCGCAGGCGCTGACGAAGAAGACGTCCATGGAGCTGATTTTGCAGAAGGCAACCGAGCTGGGTGTGGCGGCAATCGCGCCGCTGCAGTCCGACCACAGCGTGGTGCAGGTGGATGACGAGAAGAGCGACGCGAAGCTCGACAAGTGGCGCAAGCTGACGATCGAGGCGGCAAAGCAGTGCGGCCAGAACTGGCTGCCGAAGGTGCATGTGCCGCAGAAGCCGGGCGAATTCATGGCGGATTTACCCAAGGGTGCGGTGAAGCTGATCGCCTCGCTGCAGCACGAGGCCAAGCCGCTGAAGTCGGTGCTGCGCGAGACGCTGCCTGCGCTCAAGCCGGGGACGCCGATCGTGATCATGGTGGGACCGGAAGGTGACTTCACGCCGGCGGAAATCGGTGCGGCGCGCTCGGCGGGTTTCGCGCCGGTGTCGCTGGGGAAGATCATCCTGCGCGCGGAGACGGCGGCGTTTTTTGCGCTGAGCGCGCTGGCTTACGAGTTGATGGATTAGCCTTATCTGGTAGCCGGCGCTC
>CAJCIA010000263.1 GCA_903970275.1 Betaproteobacteria bacterium | reverse complement strand
TGAAAGAACAATGATCAACAAAGTTATTACGCGCGCCAAAACTGCGCTGCGCCGTCTCAAGAGCAAGAAGGGTCAGACCCTCGTGGAATATGCGCTCATCCTCGCGTTCATCGCGGTGGTGGCCATTTCCGTCCTGCTCGCACTCGGCCAGACTGTTAAGGGCGTCTTCTCGACGATTAACAGCCAGCTCGCTGCGGCGAATTCCAGCCACTAAGTTCTCTCCTTGGCTCCCGGCTTGGGCAGTCCCAACCTCCCTTGCCGGTCGGTTCCTCTTCCCACCTTCTTCTGCTTGTGGAAAAAGTGGCGGCAACCTAGCGTTCCGCGCATGTATCGCCTTTGCTCCCCCCTTCTGACGCGGCCCTTCCGCCGCCGGCGGGCCTCCCGCGCCGAAGGTCAGACCCTGGTCGAATACGCGCTCATCCTGGCGGTGATCGCCGTCATGGCTCTGGCCGTTTTCACCGCCTTGGGCAACCGCGTGATCTACGTTTTCAGCTCCATCACCAGCCTGCTCGATACCGACCAATCCTCCTGAGCGCGGCGCTTGTTTCCTCCTTGCATTGCGGCTGATTTCCGATACGTTGTCCGACTCTCATGAAACCCAATATCCACCCCGACTACGTGGAAAGCCAGATCGTCTGCGCCTGCGGCGCGGTCTATCACACTCGCTCCACCAAGCAGAACCTGCGCCTCGGCATCTGCGCGGTTTGCCATCCCTTTTTCACCGGTGAGCAGAAGTTCATCGATACCGCGGGCCGCGTGGAGAAGTTCACGCGCCGCTTCGGCACTTCGAAGATGACGGAGAAGCGTCTCGCCGGCACCACCGCCAAGAAGAAATAGCTTCGCAATCCAAGGGCGCAGCGTGGCCGCAAGGCTCCCTGCGCCCTTTTTGTATTCACGCTCCGTCAGCACCTGATTTCACCGCATGGACCTTAACCCGCACCTGGACCGTTTTGCCAAGCGCTTCGCCGAGCTCGAAGCCGAATTGTCGCGTCCGGATGCCTACGACAACGCGCAAAAGGCTCAGGAACTGACGCGCGAACATTCGCGGCTTCGGCAGCTTCTTGCGGACGGCGAGCACTGGCGCAAGCTCTGCCGCGACCTCAGCGAGGCCGAGGCTATGGTACGAAACACCGCCGATCCCGAAATGGCGGAGATGGCGGCGGACGAGTTGCTCAAGCTGCGGCCGGAGTACGAGCAGGCTGAAAAGAAAGTTCGCTTCGGCATCGTGCCGCCGGACGACAATGACTCGCGCAACACCATCGTGGAGATTCGCGCCGGCGTGGGTGGCGAGGAAGCTGCGCTCTTTGCCGCGGACCTGGCGCGGATGTACACGCGCTATGCGGAACGGATCGGGTGGAAGACGGAGACCATGGATCTGAGTCCGGCGGACAAGGGCGGCCTGCGGGAAATTGTTTTCCAGATCACGGGCGAGGACGTTTACAAGAAGCTGCGGTACGAAAGTGGTGTGCACCGCGTCCAGCGCGTGCCGGCCACCGAAGCGCAGGGCCGCGTTCACACCTCGACCGCCACGGTTGCCGTGCTGCCGGAGGCGAACGAGGTCGACATCGTCCTGCGGCCGGACGACTTGGAGATCAGCGTGTGCCGCTCCGGCGGTCCCGGCGGTCAGGGGGTTAATACGACGGACTCCGCCGTGCAGATCACGCACAAGCCCACGGGCGTGACGGTGCGCTGTCAGGACGGACGCTCGCAGCTGAAGAACAAGGACAAGGCGATGAAGGTGCTGCGCACGCGCCTGCTCGAGAAGAAGATCGAGGAGGAGGAGGCGAAGTACGCGGAGCATCGCAAGAGCCAGATTGGCAAGGGCGACCGTAACGAAAAGATCCGCACCTATAATTTTCCCGACAACCGGCTGACCGATCACCGCGTGCGCTACACCTCGCACAATCTGAATCTCGTCATGGAAGGGACGCTCGACGAGGTCTTCGACGTGCTGGCCGCCGACGCGCTGGAGCAGAAGTTTGCCATGCTCGAAGCGGCGGCGGCATGACCATCCTCGAGCTGCTCGAGGCCACCACCGGCTACTTCACGAAGCATGGCGTGCAGCCGCCGCGCCTGACCGCCGAGCTCATGCTGGCCGATACGCTCGGCAAGTCGCGAATGCAGCTTTACCTGGCCTTTGACCAGCCGGTGTCCGACGAAACCCGCGACAAGCTGCGCCCGCTGGTCAAGCGTCGCGCGGACGGCGAGCCGCTGGAATATGTGCTTGGCCATACGACCTTCGCCGGTCATCGCGTGGAGGTGGGGCCGGACGTGCTCATTCCGCGGCCCGACACGGAAATCCTGCTGGATGAAGTGATCAAGCTCGTCGATCCCGCGGGCCTGCCCGTGCTCGATGTCGGGACCGGGTCGGGCATTCTCCCGCTGGCGCTCGCGCGGAAATTTCCCTCGCTGGAAATTGTCGCCGTGGATGTCAGTCCGGCCGCGTTGGAGCAGGCGCGCAAGAACCTGGCTGGTGCGCCCAATGTCCGGCTGGTCGAAAGCGACCTCCTCGCCAATTCCTCGCTGCCGCCGTGCTTTCAAATCGTCGTGGCGAACCTGCCCTACATTCCCTCGGCGGTGCTGCCCACGCTGATGCGCGAGGTGCAGCGCGAGCCTCGCATGGCCCTTGACGGTGGAGCGGATGGGCTTGATCTCGTGCGCCGTCTCATTACCCAAAGCGCGGGCCGCACGCGCTATCTCGCGCTGGAGCTGGGTGATGACCAGGCCGTGACCGCGAAAACGCTTTGCGAAAGCGCCGGTTACGCCATACTCAGCATCCTGCCCGACATGTCGCAGCGCGACCGGGTTTTGCTCGCAGAACATCATGGATAAACTCGTCGTCAAAGGTGGCGCCCGCCTTAGCGGCCGCGTCAAAATCAGCGGATCGAAAAACTCGGCCCTGCCCATTCTCGCCGCCACCCTGCTCACGCCGGAGAAGTGCGTGCTGCACAATGTGCCCGATCTCTCGGACATCCGCTTCATGCTGGAGATCCTCGCGCAGCTTGGCTCCGAGGTGACGTTCGAGAACGGCACCGTCACGACGCGCGCGCCGAAGGTAAAGTCGGAGACGCCGTACGATCTCGTGCGCAAGATGCGCGCCTCGATCTGCGTGCTTGGACCCATCATTGCGCGCTGTGGCCGCGCCACGATTTCCGAGCCGGGCGGCTGCGTCATCGGCGACCGGCCGATCGACATTCATCTCAAGGGCCTGGCCATGCTTGGCGCGGAGTCGCGGAGCGAAGGCGGCAACGTCTACGTCACGAGCAAGGAGCTGGTTGGCCGGGAGATTTTCCTCGGCACCAAGTTTGGCTCGACCGTGCTCGGCACGGATAACGTCATGATGGCGGCGACGCGGGCCAAGGGCGTCACGATTATTGAAAGCGCCGCCTGCGAGCCCGAGGTGCGCGACCTTGCGGACGTCCTGGTTAAGATGGGCGCAAAGATCGTCGGACACGGCACGCGCCGCGTGGAGATCGAAGGCGTGGACGGGCTCGGCGGCTGCGAGCATACGATCATCCCGGACCGCATCGAGGCGGGCACCTTCATGGTCGCGGGCCTCATCACCGGCGGCGACGTCTTCCTCGATGGCGCGAACGGCGACCACATGATCAACGTGATCGATCGCATGAAAAGCTGCGGAGCGGAGCTCAAGTGCAGCGGTGAGGGGATTCAGGTGGCCGCCCCGCGCAAGCTCAGCTCGATCGATCTGGTGACAGAAACCTACCCTGGCTTCCCCACCGACATGCAGGCGCAAATGTGCGCGCTCATGTCCGTGACGCCCGGTATCTCCGCCATCACGGAAAAGATTTTTCCCAGCCGGTTCATGCATCTGAGCGAGCTGCGCCGGATGGGCGCGAAGGTCGATCTCGAAGGCTCGACCGCCATCATCCACGGGGTGAAGGAGCTTAGCGGTGCACCCGTCATGGCTTCCGACCTGCGCGCCTCGGCCGCGTTGGTGCTGGCTGGCCTCGTGGCGGGCGGGACCACCGAGGTCAACCGGGTTTACCATATCGATCGCGGCTACGAGCATATCGACCAGAAGCTGCGGGCGCTCGGGGCGGAGATCGAGAGGGTGCGGTGAGCCGGATCGTCTATCCCGGAACCTTCGACCCCATCACCAACGGTCACCTTGATGTGATCGGCCGGGCGCTGCAGATGTTCGACGAGGTCGTGCTCGGCATCGCGGCTGATTCCACCAAGCGTCCGCTTTTCACGCTGGAGGAGCGCACCCGCCTGGTCGAGGGCGCGCTGCCGGTGGCCATCGCGGGCAAGGTCCGCGTGGTCGCTTTCCAGGGCCTGCTCATCGACTTCGTCAAGGCGCAGGGCTCGCGCGCCATCCTGCGCGGCCTGCGCGCGGTGTCCGATTTTGAATTTGAATTCCAGATGGCGCTCATGAACCGGAAGCTCTCCGACCAGATCGAGACCATCTTCCTCATGCCGAAGGACAGCTACACCTACCTGAGCTCCACCATCATCAAGGAGGTGGGCCGGTTGGGCGGCAACATCTCGCCCTTTGTCCCGCCGCTGGTGGAGGCGGCGTTGCGGCGCAAGTTTGCGGGGGAAGGCGAGGCATGAGCCCGGTCATCTTCCAGCCCGCGCTCGTCACCGAGATGCGGCCGCTCGAGCTCGTTGGCGAGTTGAAGCCCGATGCGATCGCGCTGCGGGAGCCGATGGCCAAGGCCGAGGAACCGGTCAAGGTCGAGCTGCTCGTCACCCGCGACGGCGACAACCTGCTGGTCATGGGCACGCTGGTGACGACCCTGGCGGTGGTCTGCGGCCGATGCGCGGCTTGGATGCCCTTGCCGGTGCGGACGCAGTCGGAGCACCTTTTGGAGGCGCCGCATCCTGCTTCCATCGACTTGACTCCCCTCCTGCGGGAAGATATTTTGCTCGAATTGCCGTTGAACGCGGCCTGTCAGTTGGGGGCGGATGGCCGCTGCCCGATAACGGGCGAGCTCTACCAACCGCCGCCTGAAGCCGCCCCCGGTTCGCTTGCCGGCGGGGACGTATGGGCGGCGTTGAGCCAAATCAAACCGAAGAATTGAGAGATCATTATGGGAGTTCCTAAACGTAAGACATCGAAAATGCGCCTGCGCACCCGCCGGGCCGCCAACGCCTGGAAGTCGCCGGGCCTGTACGTCGACCCGAAGACCGGCAGCCTTCATCACGGCCATTGCGTGGATGCGAAGACCGGCACCTACCGGGGTCGCCAGGTCATCTCGCGCACGGTTGAGGAATAGCCCTCCTCGCATGAGGATTCGACGGGAGACTCGCCCGTGAAGATCGCCGTTGATGCGATGGGTGGGGACCACGCGCCGGCCAGCCCGGTCGCCGGCGCAATTGAGGCGCTGCACAAGCATACCGACATCGAGATCATCCTTGTCGGCGACCAGGCGCGCATTGAGGAAGAGTTTGCGAAGCTCCACGTCAAGCAGCCCAAGCGGCTGACGATCCATCACGCCAGCCAGGTGGTGGAGATGGCCGATGCGGCCATCGACGCCGTGCGCCGGAAGAAGGATTCGTCTATTTCCCGCGCCGTCGATTTGCTGGCGGACGGCGCTGCCGATGCGCTGGTTTCCGCAGGCCACACCGGCGCCTTTGTCGCCGCGGCCAAGATCAAGCTGCGCACGCTGCCCGGCGTGGATCGACCTGGCATTGCCACGGTCATGCCGACCGAGCACAGCCTTTTCCTGCTCATCGACGCGGGCGCGAACGTCGATTCCGATCCGCGCCATCTGCTCCATTTCGGCATCATGGGCTCGGTCTATTCGCGCGAGGTGATGGGGCGCAAGAACCCGAAGGTCGGCCTGATGAGCATCGGCTCAGAGGCGTCCAAGGGCAACGAACTGACGCGCGAGGCCTACAAGGAGCTTTCCCGCGCCAAGATCAATTTCATCGGCAACGTTGAGGGCCACGATCTTTTCAACAAGGCGGTCGATGTTGTCGTCTGCGACGGCTTCGTCGGCAACGTGATCCTCAAGACCTCGGAAAGCCTGGCTGGCGCGATTTTTTCCTGGCTGCGGCGCGAGCTGAAGAAGGACCTGGTGCGGTCATTCGGCGCGCTCATGGCCAAGGAGGCGTTTTACGCCATTCGCCGCCGGACCAATACGGAGGAGTACGGCGGCATGCCGCTGCTCGGCGTCAACGGCATCTGCATCAAGGCGCACGGCAACTCGACGCCCAAGGCGATCCGCAACGCCATTCGCGTGGCGCGGGAGGCGGTGACGCAGCAGGTCAACCCGCATATCGTCGAGGAAATCGCGCAGCACGAGAGCGGTTCGAGTGGTCAAATTCCCCGAGCGGACTAGGCTTCTATCCTGATGGCCCAACCTCTGCCTCGTCGCGGCGCCTCGATCGTTTCCACAGGCGCCTACCTGCCCACGCGCGTCGTGACCAACGACGATCTCGCGCACATGGTCGAGACCAGCGACGAATGGATCCAGTCGCGCACGGGAATCAAGCAGCGCCGGATCGCGGCGGAGGACGAATTCACCAGTGACATGGGCGCGAAGGCGGCGCAGCAGGCATTGGAACTTGGAGGCATCGCGCCGGAGAGCATCGACCTGATCATCGTCGCCACCTGCACGCCCGACACCATTTTCCCGTCCACCGCCTGCCACATCCAGCGCAAGATCGGCGCGACACGCGCGGCGGCCTTCGACCTGCTCGCCGCCTGTTCCGGCTTCCTTTACGCGATGATCACCGCGGACCAGTTCATCGCCAGCGGCGTTTACAAGACCATCCTGGTCGTCGGCGCGGAGAAGCTTTCTTCCATCGTGAACTGGAAGGATCGCAACACCTGCGTGCTTTTCGGCGACGGCGCGGGCGCGGTCATCCTGCAGCATCGTGAGGGTTCGCGCGGGATGCTGGCCTTCAACCTGGGTGCGGACGGCTCGCAGCCGGACATTCTTTCGCTGTCGAGTGGCGAAGGCTCACGCTTCAACGCCGAAACGGTCACCGCGCCGTTCATCCAGATGGCGGGTAAGGAAGTCTATCGCCAGGCAGTGAGCGCCATGAACCGGTCCGCCGAGGAATGCCTGGAAAAGGCCGGTTGCAAGCCGGAGCAAATCCGGTGGTTCATCCCGCATCAGGCCAATTTTCGAATCGTCGAGGCGGTGGCGCAGCGGATGGGGGTCTCGCTCGAGCATTTTGTCATTAATCTGGATCGCTACGGCAACATGTCGTCGGCTTGCATCCCGGTGGCGCTGCACGAGACGATGATGAGCGGCAAGCTGGATCGCGGCGACCTGGTGTTGCTCGTCACCTTCGGTGGCGGCGTGACTTGGGGCAGCCTGGTTCTGGAGTGGTAACCACCTTCGCGTCATGACGCGCACCGCCGACTTTGAATTGCCGGAGGAGATCGATCTCCAGATGGAGGTCGCCAATGTCGGCAGCCGCACGCTGGCCGTCCTGGCCGACCTCGGAATCTGTGGCGTCGTGCTGCTCTCCGTTTACGTGCTCAGCTCGCTGCTCGACTGGAATGTGACCGACTGGCTGACCGGCTTCGGCGCGAACGCGGTAACCATCGTCCTGATCATGCTGCTTTTTGCCACGCCGTGGATTTACTTCTTCCTCTTTGAATGGCGCTGGAACGGCCAGACGCCGGGCAAGCGGCTGCTCCACCTGCGTGTGGTAAAGGTCGACGGTGCGCCGGTGAGCTGGATCGATATCCTGCTGCGTGACTCGGTGCGGCCGCTCGATGCGTTTGGGCCCATGGCGCTACTCGGCCTGCTCCTGATTTTTGTCAGCCGCCGTGGCCAGCGACTTGGCGACCGGATCGCGCGCACGCTGGTCATTCACGAGACAACTATCGACTGGTCGATCTTCGACAAGGTGGAGGAAGCCGCCGCGCTCGAGGCGCCGCCGGTGCGGCTGTCAGCGGCCCAGTGGGAGCTGCTGCATCGCTTTCTCAATCGCCGGGAGGAACTGCCGCTTGAGGCGCGTACGCGCGTGGCCGCATCGGTTTACCAAAATCTCAAGCCGCTCGCCGCTGGAACGGACCTGGAGCGTTCCCCCCTCGAGCCGGAGCCGTGGCTGGTCGAACTCGCCCGCCGCACCTGACCATGACGCTGGGAACCTTCGTCCGCAAAAACCGGCCGCGCTGGCAGCAGCTCGAGCAGATGATCACCCTTATGGAGCAGCGGTCGCGCGAAGCCCGGCGGCGCACCTTTCTGCAGGAGTTGAGCGCTGCCTATCGGGCAACGGCGGCCGACTTGGCTTTTGCCCAGACCTACTTTGGCGGCACGACCGTCCTGCTCTTTCTGCACCAGCTGGTTGGTCGCGCGCATAACCAGATTTATCGCTCGCGCGGACTCTCGCTCAAGGAGGCAATCCACTTCTTTCGCCGCGAGATTCCCGAGGCGACGCGCCGGCATCTCACGGCGGTGAGCTGGTCGGCGCTCGTTTTCGTCATCGGCATCATGCTGGGCCTTTCCGCCGTGCAGTTCGATGAGCGCTCAGCGACGCTGCTCGTGCCGACCCAGATTCTTGATTCGATCTACTCGGGCCGGATGTGGACCGGGCCGATCATGAGCGTGCTACCCGCGCCGGTGATGTCGACCATGCTCGTGACGAACAACATCTCCGTCGCGCTGCTCGCGTTTGTGGGTGGGCTTACGTTTGGCGTCGTGTCATTCTGGATTCTCTTCTTCAACGGCGTGATGCTCGGCATGGTCTTCAAGCTGTGCGCCAATTACGGCCTGCTCGGCCCGCTGGCGGGATTCATCGCCACGCATGGCTTTCTCGAAATTAGTGCCGTGGTGCTGGCGGGCGGTGCGGGTTTCGTCATGGCCAATGCATTGCTGCGGCCGGGCAATTATTCGCGCCGCGATGCCCTTTCGGTCCAGGCGCGGGCCGCGGTTCGCATGGCCGTCGCCACGGTGCCCGCGCTCATCGTCGCCGGCTGTCTTGAGGCGTTTGTCTCGCCTTCCACGCTGCCGATCGGCGTCAAGGCAGTCGTGGGTTTGGCACTCGGCGGATGCTTTTGGCTTTATCTTCTTGGCGCGAAGCGCGGGAAGACGGTCGAACCAAGCTAGCGCGGGCGGCGGCGCTTATTCCGTCAGGCTCTCTTCGTGCACGACCCAGTCGATGGCGAAGCGGACCATCTCGGCCGCTTCCTTGAAGCCAAGCTTCTCCTTGATGTGCGCGCGATGCGTCTCAATCGTCTTCACGCTCAGGTGCAGCGTATGCGCAATGTCGCGCGTGCCCAGCCCCTTGCCCAGCAGGCGCAGGACCTCAAGCTCGCGGTCGCTCAGGCGATCGACCGGTGAGCCGAGACCGCCTTCCAGGGATTGGATCGCCTTGAAAACCAGCCGCTCGCTGAACCGCGGAGTGACGTAGATATCGCCCTGCGCCACGCGCCGCACGGCGTTTACCATCTGCTCCAGCGCCTCCGCCTTCATTAAATATCCCTTGGCGCCGGCACGGAGCGAGCGCAGGGCATAAAGCGATTCGTCATGCATCGACACAACCAGGATTCGCAGTTTCGGCTGCTCGGCCAGCATGAGCTTGATCAGCTCCAGTCCGTTTGCGCCCGGCAGGTTGATGTCGATCAGCGCGACATCGGGGCAAAGATCGCGCATGGCTTGCAGGGCGCCCTTGGCGTCCTGAGCCTCGCCGCAGACATCGAGATCGGCTTGATCTGAAAGCAGGGCCGCCATGCCGCGCCGCAGCAAGGGATGGTCATCGACAATGATGACCCGATGGCGGGCTTCGCGGGCGCCGTTCTTCAGGGGAGCGGAAGGTTTCATGAGGTGAGCAAAGAGCTTAGGCTAGGCATTTTACGTTCTGGCATCGACCCTACGGAGCATTCGTGGAGATACCCTATAGCGTCAACAAAATTGTGAACGACTTTGCTGGATGAAAGCTCTCACCGCCTTAGCCGCTACTCTCATGGTCTCCGTCCTTCCTGCGACTGCGCAGACCGCGGCGGGCGGTCCTTCACCCGGAACGGCCGGTCCTTCGTCAGGTGCGACGACTGCGCCCTCGGGAACCGGCACTACGCCTTCGGCAGGATTGCCCGGAACTCCCGGCACGCTTAATCCCAACAGCCCGACCGGCTTGCCGGGCAATCCCACTGGCATGCCAAACGGGTCCAACCGTCCGATCAGCCCGAATAATCCGACCATCAACGGCGTGAACGGGAACCCGACCTCCACCGCGCCGCAGGCAGGGCAGCATCCGGCTTATTCGACGACGAACATGCCATAACTAGGGTCCGCTTTCGGCAGCGAGAACTGCCGGCCACTATTCCGTTGTCTCCGCGCCGGTCGCTATGATTATAGTGGCCGGCGCTTTTTTGTGCATTCGCTGTGAAATCCCTCAACGTCGGCTTGATCGGCTATCAGTTCATGGGCCGGGCCCATTCCAATGCCTGGCGGCAGGTCGATAAGTTTTTCTCGCTGCCGGTGAAACCGGTGCTGCACACGATCTGCGGCCGCGATGCCCAGAGGGTGGAGGCAGCCGCCCGGCAGCTTGGATGGCAGAAAACGGCGACCCGGTGGCAGGATGTCGTCAGCGATCCGGAGATCGACATCATCGACATCAGCACGGCGAACGACACGCATGCGGAGATTGCCATCGCTGCGGCCAAGGCCGGAAAGTCGATCCTGTGCGAGAAGCCGCTGGCGCGGAACGTCCGCGAAGCCGAGGCCATGCTCGCCGCCGTGAAAAAGGCCGGCGTGGTTCACATGATCTGCCACAACTACCGGCGCATCCCGGCCATCGCGCAGGCCAAAAAAATGATCGCCGCGGGCGACCTCGGCCGGATCTTTCACTATCGCGCGCGCTATCTGCAGGACTGGATTGTCGACCCGGATTTTCCGCTCGTCTGGCGGCTGCAAGGCAAGCTCGCGGGCAGCGGCGCGCATGGCGACATCAACGCCCACATCATCGATCTTGGACGTCATCTCGTGGGTGAGCTCGTGGAGGTGTGCGGGCACTTGGAGACGTTCATCAAGGAACGCCCCCTCCCCGGCAGCAAGGGCCGGAAAGGTCGCGTCACCGTGGACGATGCGGCCGTCACACTAGGCCGCTTCAAGAACGGCGCCCTCTGCAACCTGGAAGCAAGCCGCTTTGCCCTGGGCCGGAAGAACCATCTGCAGCTCGAGATCAACGGCAGCAAGGGCTCGCTCGTCTTCGATCTGGAGGACATGAACCGGCTCAAGTTTTTTGATAACGCCGACCCGTCCGATCGCCAGGGTTACCGCGACATCCTCGTCACGGAGCCGGTGCATCCTTACGCCGGCGCGTGGTGGCCTCCGGGGCACATCCTCGGCTACGAGCACACGTTCGTGCACACGGTGTTCGATTTCCTGAAGGCCGTGGCGAAGGGCAGGCCGGTCGAGCCGAGCTTTGCCGAAGGCCTGCAAAATCAACGCGTGCTGGCGGCCATCGAAAAATCGTCAACCACGCGCCGATGGGTCAAGATCCCGCGATGACGAGCGAGAACGATTACCGGACGATCCTTGGCCTGCGGCTCTTCGTCGGGACGCCGGAGGAAGCCGTGCGGCTCGGTTCGCAGGGCGGGCTGGTCGTGGTGCCCTCCGCGCCAGTGCTGCTCTACATGGTGGACGATCTCGCCACGCGCCAGGCGCTGCTGGATGCGAAGCTGGCGCTGAGCGACAGCGGGCTGATGGTGCTGACCTGGAATCGCATCAAGAACGACAACATCCGCCGCGTCTCCGGGCTCGAATACATCAAGCTGCTGGTGGACGCGCCCGATTTCCGCGCGCCGGGCGCATCGTTCTGGATCATGCCGAACGAGGAGGCGCTGGAAAAAACGTTGCGCTGGCTGGAG
The DNA here is from genome assembly GCA_903970275.1 of Betaproteobacteria bacterium. Taxonomy (GTDB): domain Bacteria; phylum Verrucomicrobiota; class Verrucomicrobiia; order Methylacidiphilales; family UBA1321; genus JABDGH01. Next base: position 15,650 of record CAJCIA010000263.1, on the reverse strand, counting down.
CGCCGCGGCGACCGCGTCACGCGGGACGCCTGCTATCTCGCCCCCATGTATGGCAAGGGTCCGATCCGCGATCCCGATTTGCTTCACCTTTTGCGGGCGAGCCGGCCGAAGCATATCGTGATCGCGGTGGGCGGTGGCGTGCAGGAACGGCTTGGCGCTTATCTTCAGGCTAATCTCGATTATGCGCCAGCGATTCACTGCATCGGCGCGGCCATCGGTTTTCTCAGCGGCGCACAGGTTCGCATTCCGATGTGGGCGGATGCGTGGAAGCTGGGATGGTTCTTTCGCTGCTTGTCCTCGCCCCGCACCTTCATTCCGCGTTACTGGGCGGCGCGCAAGCTCGTGCCGCTGATGCAAAAATATCAGGACCGCATGCCGGATGCGCCCGCCGCGGGCTAATTGCGCAGCACACTCTCGCGCCACGCGGGATGGCCGGCGATGATCTTCATCGCGCGCGGCAGGAGCGTGCGGCCGGGTTCCTGATAAGGCCAGGGTGATGCGCCGGACGGGTGCGGCAGCGGCACCACGTCGAACGATTGGCCGTAGCGCTGCAGCGGCCGAACGGTGCCGATCACGCCTTCCAGCTTCTCGCACGGCATGAACTGCAGGATGGCGAGCTTGCCCACCGCGATGACGAGCCGCGGCTGCAGCAGCTCAAACTCCGCCTTCATCCAGAAGGAGCAGTTGAAGATCTCGTCGTTGTCGGGCACGCGGTCGCCGCCGGTCGGGCGCTTGCCGGGGAAGCATCGGCAGACGGCGGCCATGTAGACGCGTGAACGAAACGTGGCTTCGTCCACACCTGTGTGGTCGGCGAACCAGCGGAAAAGTTTTTTGCCCGCGGTCCACGCGAAGGGCCGGCCGAGGATGGGCTCCTTGTCGCCGGGCGCCTGGCCGACGAGCAGCACGCGGCTTAGCACCGGCCCACCGCTCACCACGGGCTTGAGCATTTTGGGACAACGGCGGCAGCGAAGAAGCGCCGCGACATGGCGCGTGAGGACGGCTTGGGAAGGCGGGGTCGGCATTGGGATGCGGCTTACTTTAGGAGCGCATCCAGCTTCTCCAAGCTCGGCGTGGACTTCACGACACCGGGTGCGTAGCGAGACTCGGCCACCAGCCAGCCAGCTTTTTCGATCGGCTCTTTTTGCTCGGGGAACTGGGCGGCCAGACGCTCAGTGTAGGCGAGGGGGCCTTCCCACGGCTCACGCGGGATCCCGCGCTGCGCCATGCGGCGGCAGAGCCGCGCGTAAAAGGCCTCGACCGGTGAAAGCGCATGGCGGCGAGCGATGGCCCAGGCCGTGACGGCGCCGCCCGTGGCGGCCACGCCGATGCAAAGGACCAGTAGCGCGAGGAAACGCCGACGGTGAAAACCGAGCGCCTCCGCAAGCCGATCCTGTGAGTCTGGATCGTAGGAGAAGACCCAGTCGTCCCATTGGGCCTCCATTTCCTCGCGGTGCATGGCGAGATCGCGCAGGCCATTGCGGAACCACGGCGGAAGCGATTCACCGTCGAGCAGCGTCAGCCGCCGGTCCGCGAGCTGAAAGGAGAGGCCATCATTGGCCGAGGCCAAGCCCTCATTGGCGGCGAGCGCCTCGCTGGAACCGGCGGAGATGACGGTTGTCGGATCGACCCGCATCCACTCTCTTCGCTCCGCATTCCAGACCTCATCCCAGGCATGGGCGTTTGATTGGCTCACGAGATAAAAGCCGCCAAAGCTGTTGTACTCGCCACCGCGGTAACCGACGACGAGCCGCGCCGGCACGTGCGCCGCCCGCATGAGAACGGCAAAGGCAGAGGCATAGTGCTCGCAGAAACCGGTCTTGGTGCGAAAAAGGAATTCGGCAACGGGATCGCCCGCAATCCGGCCCGGCGAGGTGCTGAGCTGGAAATGATTCGACTGGAAGTAATGCAGCACGGCACGGACGTATCCGACGGTGTCCGGATCGCTCGCATGCAGCCGGTCGGCAAGCGCCTGCACGCGCGGGTCGATCTCCGACGGCAATTGCAGCGCGGAAGCGAGGTCTTGATCCTCGGGCGAAGGTTTGACGATCAGGCTGGAGCGCACGATGTAGTGGCGCTTCGAGTCGACCACGAGGTTGTTGGGAACCACCAGTACGTCGCCGGCGAGCGCGAAGGAGCTGATCTGGCCGCTGCTATCCGGGTCCTGCGGCAGGCTGATGGGCTGGTCGAGTGCGGGCAGCCAGCGCTGGTTCGAGGGCCAGAGCACGATCTGCTGCCCAACAACGTCGCTCTCGCGATCGGGCTGCGGCTGCTGCGGCGGGTGCATTTCGGCAAGACCGCCCCGCGTCCAGGAGCGGCCGTCGAACTTCCAGAGAACGATGGTTCGCCAGTACATGGACGAGGGCAGCGGATGGGAATCGGTCTGGAAGGTGACGCGCATGGCAGGCGAGTCATCGTCCGCCAGCCGTGCGATGCTGCCGGGCTCGACCCGGTCGGTGATGCCGGTGCGCGTATCGTTCAATTGCAGTCGAAAGCGGCCCGTGTAGCGCGGCAGGAAAAAGAAAAGGAGCAGCGCCAACGGCAGCGCCTGCAGGAAGATGACCGAGGAGGCACGCAGCATGCGCAGCAGATCGTTGTCCGCGTGGTCGCCCATGTAAGTGCGCAGGAGAATGCCGGTGAGCAGCCACATCATGATCAGGCAGTAGACGAACAGCTCGACCGCCTGGGAAAAGAGCAGCGCGCTCATCACGACGAAGAAACTGGAGAAGATGATGAGCGTGATGTCGCGCGGGCCGCGTAGTTCGTAGAACTTGATCGCGAGCAGGCCGGCCATGAACGGCGTGCCGGCGTCGCGGCCCAGCACGGTGTGGTATTGGAGGAAGATGGCGCTGAGCAGGCAGATCGCCACGACACCGGTGGAGGTAGTGGTGGGCAGCGGCCAGCGGTACCACTCCGCAAGGCATCGCACGACCACGGCCGCGAGCACGGCCGCGGTCAGCCAGCCCGGAAGCTGCGTGACATGAGGCAGCAACGTGAGCAGAAACGCACTGATCAACCAGTAGAAGAGCGTCCGGGAAGGTCCGTCAGCTGAGGCGCCGCCGGTCGTGCGGGATAGGATGCGGACCCTCATCGCGTGGACGAGAAGGTAGCGCGGATCGGGCAAGGGTTAAAGACGAGAACGCGCACGGCTGCAATGGCCGTGATGATCAGGCCTGGATCCCGGACGTGAACAACCGTTCCAGTGCGGCAGGATAGAGACGGTGCTCCGCTTCCTGGATGCGCGCATGCAGCGTTTCTGAATTGTCGCCCGTGAGGACCGGCACACGTTCCTGGGCGATGATGGCGCCGCCGTCGATTTCCGCATTCACGTAGTGGACCGTGCACCCGGTCTCGGTCACTCCCGCGGCCAGCGCTTGTTCCCAGGCGCGCAGGCCCTTGAACGCCGGCAGGAGCGACGGGTGGATGTTGACGATGCGGTTGGGAAAAGCGTCTAGCAGCGGCGGCTTCACCACACGCATGTAGCCGGCGAGGACGACCCATTCCACCTCGTGCTGTTGCAGATAGGCGACCAACGCGAGTTCGCCCTCAGGCGAGAGCTTTGTCTTGAATGGCGAGGGAGGCAGGGTGAGATGCGGCAGGCCAAACTCGGCCGCGCGGGTGAGGATGGCGGCGTCCGGCAGGTCGCTGGCCACGAACACGATCTCGGCGTCGAGCCGGTGTTCGAGAATGGCGGTCTGCAGCGCAACAAAGTTACTACCGCGGCCGGAGCCCAGGACAGCGAGGCGTGGCCGGCTCATGCGGACTCCGGACGAAAGCGCGAGCTGACGAGGTTGAAGAAGGGACGCATGAGCCATCGCGGCGTGCTTTCCGCCAGCAGGATGGGGAAGCGGACGGCGAGACCGGGAATCAGCCGCGCGCTTCCGGCCGCCATGGCGTCGAGCGTCTGGCTGACGACATCCTCCTTCGAGACGGCCAGCGCGGCGGGCGCGGAGAACTTGCGCTTGCCGTCAGGGCGCGAGGCAACCTGGCCGAACTCGGTCTCCACCGGGCCGGGACACAACGCGAGCACCTTCACGCCCGTGGCGCGGAGTTCGAGGCGCAGTGCTTCCGAGAAGCTGTTGACGTACGCCTTCGTCGCGGCGTAAACAGCGAATTGCGGCAGCGGCAGCATGCCGGCCGAGGAACCGACGTTGCAGATCCACCCGCGGTGGCGCTCGACCATGCCCGGCACGGCCCAGCGCGAGAGCCGCGTGAGTGCAACGACGTTGACCGCGAGCATCGACTCGAGCTTGGCCGGCTCGGCATCCTCGAAATTGCCCACGTCGCCGAAGCCCGCATTGTTAATCAGGATATCAGGCGCGAAGCCGGCGGCTTCCAAATCGGACATCAGGTGAGTGACGGCGTCCTCGTGCGCGAGGTCGGCGGGGAAGCAGTCAACCCGCAGGGCCGGTCCAGCAAGTTCGGCGCGCAGCGCCTCGAGGCGGTCGGCGCGCCGGGCGACGAGCGCCAAGCGGGTGACGCCCCGAGCGGCAAGTTGTCGCGCGAACTCCTCGCCGAGGCCGGCCGAGGCGCCGGTGACGAGCGCCGTCATCCCGGCAAAATGGTCGGACATCCGACTATTTAATCACGTGCACGTGAATGGCGTGAAGCGTTTCCTTGCCCACCACGATGTCGGAGACGATGACGACGGAGTCACCCGGCTTGACATGGTTGTCCTCCACGAGGCGTGCGCACATCGTCGTGAGTACCTCGTTGGCGTCAGCGCACGAGCCGATGACGTGCGCGACCACGCCGAAGTGAAGCGAGAGTTCGCGGCAGACCTCGATGCTGGGGGTGAAGGCGAAGATGGGCGCTCCCTGTGGCCGCAGCCCGGCGATGTGGCGGGCGGTCTTGCCCGAGTGGGTGAAGACGCAGATGCCGGCGGCTTCGCCCTCATTGGCGAGATAGACGGCCGCGCCATTGATACGCTGGTGCGCGCTCTTGAGCGGCACGTCGTTGGTGTAGCCGCGCACGGTCTTGCCACCCTCGATGCTGGAGGCGATGCGGTCCATGATCTCGACGCACTCGAAGGGAAATTTGCCCGTGGTCGTTTCGCCGGAAAGCATGATGGCGTCGGCGTGCTCGAAGACGGCGTTGGCAATGTCCGTAATCTCTGCGCGCGTGGGCGAGGGGTTGACGATCATGCTCTCGAGCAGATGCGTGGCGACGATCACCGGCTTGACCGCGGCCAGGCAGAGATTGACCGCACGGCGCTGAATGATGGGCAGCTCCTCGTACGGCACCTCGATGCCGAGATCGCCGCGCGCGACCATGATGCCGTCGGCGACGGCGATGATCTCCTCGAGATTCTGCACCGCGAGCTGGTCCTCGATCTTGGCTACGATGCGGATGTCGCTGTTGCGCTCGCGAATCTTGGAGCGCAGGAGCAGGACGTCGGCCGCCTCGCGGACGAAGGACATGGCGATGAAATCCATGCCGCACTCAAACGCGAGCTCGATGTCCTTATAGTCCTTCTCGGTGAGCGCCGGCAGTTTCACCTTCACGCCGGGAAGGTTGATGTGGCGGCGGCTGCCCATCGGCCCGGCGGTCAGGACTTCGCAGACAAGCTCGTTCTCGCGTTTCTCAATCGCACGCATGCGCAGGTTGCCGTTATCGACAATGACGATGCGGCCGATCTCGATGTCCTCGACCAGGTGCGGGTAATTGCAATCGACTGTAATCTGCACCGTGCCGGGCTGCCCCTTGACGGTGAAGCTCACCCAGTCGCCGATCTGAAGATCATAAGGCTTGGCCACGTCGCCGGTGCGGATGGCAGGGCCCTGCGTGTCGAGCAGGAGGGCGACCTCGCGGTTCAAGCGCGCGGAAATCAGGCGGATGTCCTTCGCGATCTCGCGGACCTTCTCGTGGTTGGCGTGCGACATGTTGAAGCGAAACACATTCACGCCCATGCCGATGAGGCGCTCCAGCGCGGAGGACGACCAAGTGGCGGGACCGAGGGTGGCGATGATTTTGGTACGGCGCATAAGCGGACGAAGGCTGGGCAAGCCCTGCGTAAAAGCAAGGCGTATGCCGTGGAATTATGGTAGCCGTCGACCTCCGCGCGACAGGCTCGTTACGTGGGATACCAAAAATACGGCCAGTCTTCCGGTTTGCTCCAGAGAGAAGGGCTGTGATCCATTTTGACGAAGCGGGTTCGCCGAATGGAAGTCATGTGGAAAGAGTCCATCGCCCGGAGGTCGACAGCTACCGTCACGCCTTCGGGACGGGTTTGCGGATGGTGAGGTGGACTTCGCGCAATTGCTTCTCGGTTGCGGGAGCGGGAGCATTCATCAGGAGATCGCGGCCGTTTTGCGCCATGGGGAAGGCAATGACGTCGCGGATGTTCGTCTCGCCGGCCAGGAGCATAACGATGCGGTCGATGCCGGGTGCGATGCCGCCATGGGGCGGGGCGCCGTACTTGAACGCGTTGATCATGCCGGCAAAGCGCGTATCGACCACGCTCGGGTCGTAGCCCGCGATCTCGAACGCCTTGTACATGATCTCGGGCACGTGGTTGCGGATGGCGCCGGACGCAATCTCGTAGCCGTTGCAGACGAGGTCGTACTGGTAAGCAAAGAGCGTGAGCGGGTCCTGCGTGGTCAGCGCCTCGAATCCGCCCTGCGGCATGGAAAACGGATTGTGCGAGAATTCGACCTTCTTTTCGTCGCTCATTTCGTACATGGGGTAGTCGACAATCCAGGTGAACTTGAAGACGTTCTTTTCGACGAGGTCGAGCTGCGTGGCAATGATCTCGCGCATGCGACCAAGGACTTTGGCGGCTTTAGTTTCGTCGTGGTCGGCGGAGAAGAAGATGACGTTTGGTGCGGCAAGTGGCTCAGGTAAAACTTTCCGGACAATTTCGCCCCCGATTCCATCGGTCGGCATAAACTTTGCAATGGGCCCCGATAAGTTTCCGTGGCTCTCGAATTTGAGGTACGCCAACCCCGGCGCGCCCAGCTTCTTCGCCTCTTCCTGCAATTGATCGAACCACGAACGAGGCTGATCGAAGGCCTGCGGCACAGCAAACGCACGCACCGTTTTTCCCGCGAAAGCCTTGAACTCACTCTTCGCAAAAAGCGGCGTGAGATCGGAAATCTCGAACGGGATGCGCAGGTCCGGCTTGTCCGTGCCATAGCGCAGCATCGAGTCGCGGTAGGTGAGGCGCGGAAACGCGCCGCCGGTCTCGTTCATCGGCCAGGCGGATTTGAACTCGCGGAAGAGCGGGACGAAGAGCGCTTCCATCGCGGCGAAGACGTCGTCCTGCGTGACGAAGCTCATCTCGACGTCGAGTTGGTAGAACTCGCCCGGGGTGCGGTCGGCGCGGCCGTCCTCGTCGCGGAAGCAGGGGGCGATTTGAAAATAGCGGTCGAAGCCGCTGACCATGAGGAGCTGCTTGAACTGCTGCGGCGCCTGCGGCAGCGCGTAGAATTCGCCGGGATAGAGCCGCGAGGGCACGAGGAAATCGCGCGCGCCTTCGGGCGAGGAGGAAGTCAGGATGGGCGTCTGGAATTCCTGGAAGCCGAGCTCGATCATCTTGCGGCGGATGCTGGAGATGATGCGCGAGCGGAGCATGACGGTCTGGTGCAGTTGGCTGCGCCGCAGGTCGAGGAAGCGGTACTTGAGCCGCGTTTCCTCGGGCGTGTGGTCCTCAGGGAAGACGTTCATCGGCAGCGGCGCGCAGGCGCCGAGCTTCTCGTAGCCGGCAACGTCGAGCTCGATCTCGCCGGTGGCAATGTTGGTGTTGACCGTGCCGTCGGGGCGCGGGCGGACGGTGCCTTCCACGCTGATAACGGTTTCCTTGGGCAGATGCGCGATCTCGTCCTGGAACGCGGCGGTGGGCGGAATGACGATTTGCGTGATGCCGTAGTGATCGCGCAGGTCGATGAAGAGGACGCCGCCGAGGTCGCGCTTGTTATGAATCCAGCCGGCGAGCTTGACCGTCTCACCGGCATGCGCGGGGCGAAGGTCGTTGCAGGTGTGGGTGCGGTACGGGTTGGCAGGCATGGGAAGAGGAATGTTTAGACGGGGTTGACGGGATGAACAGGAGCGAGCGGGGCGGACTGATCCAGCTTGGTGAAGGCGGAGACAATATCGGCCATCGGCGTATCGAGTTGCTCGCGGGTTTTCAGGTTTTTCACCTGCACGAGATCGTCGCCAATCTTGGCGTCGACCAGCACGGCGTAGCAGCAGCCAAGCTCGTCGGCCGCCTGGAACTGCTTGCCAACTTTCGCGGGGGTGAAGGAATAGTGCACCGGGCCAAGCTCGCGCAGCCGCGTGAGCACGCGCATGGCCTGCGGGCGATAACCGTCATCCGCGATGATGAGATAGATGCCGTTGCCCGTCTTGCCGGCAGGCGCGAGTCCTTTTGCGTTCAGCAGGTCAGCGAGCACCATGTCGCCCATGCCAAAGCCGAGGGCGGGCAGGTCAACATCGCCGAGGTTCTTCAGCAGCGTGTCGTAGCGACCGCCGCCGGCGATGGCGCGGAACTCGCCCGTGCGGTCGAAGGCCTCGAAAACGACACCGGTATAATAAGCAAGGCCGCGCACGACGGTGTAGTCGCGCTTCACGTAATCCTGCAGGCCGCGATGGCGCAGGCCGGTCTCGACGGTGTCGAGGCGCTCGCTTTTGGCGCTGCCAGCATCCGCGAGGATGGCGAAAACTTCATCGGCAAGGGGACCGAGTTTCTCGACGGTTTTCTCACGCGGCTCGCGCTCGCTTTTGTCGATGGCCTGAATGAAGGCGTAACGATGGTCCTCGGGCACGGCTTTCGCGTCCATGAAATCGGTCCAGAACTGGCGGTCGCTCAAACGGATGACGAAATCCTTTTCTGTCAGGCCAAAGCCCCGGAGCGTGTCGATAAGCAGCGCGATGAGTTCGACGTCCGCCTCAAGGCTGGCTTCGCCGATGATGTCGCAATTGAACTGGTAGTGCTCGCGGCCACGGCCTTTTTGCGGGCGCTCGTAGCGGTAGACCTGCGGAATGGAGAACCACTTGAGCGGCTTCTTAAAATCCTTGTGCCGCGCCGTGACCATGCGGGCAAGGGTGGGCGTCATTTCCGGGCGCAGCGCAACTTCGCGGTCGCCCTTGTCCTTGAAGTTGTAAAGCTGGCCGACGATTTCCGGGCCGGACTTTCTGGTGAAGAGCTCGAGCGGCTCGAGCGGCGGGCCGTCGTACTCGACGAAGCCGTAGCGTCGGGCAGTCTCGCGCCAGGTGCCGAAGATCGCGTTGCGCGCGGCGCACTGGTCGGGATAGAAGTCGCGGAATCCGGAAAGGGCCATGGGGTGGGGGAACTGAGAAGTAAGAAGTTAGAAGTGAGGAGTGGAAGCCACTGCGTGCGCGAGGTCGAGGGCCAAAGTGAAAAGGAAAAAGGGTAAAGTGAAAAGGCTGACTCTGCCTTTCACTTCTAACTTCTTACTTCACACTTCCAACTTCCCCGGACGGGGGAAGCGGGCGGGCTTACTTGGCCGGTGTGCTATCGGGCGAAGCAGCGGGCTTGTCGCCACCGGCGATGGTCTGCGAAAGCTTCATGACCTGTGCCTTCATTTCCTTGCCGGCCTTGAACTTGACCACGGCGCGGGGAGGGATGGGCACGTCGTGTTCCGGCCGATTCGGGTTGCGGCCCACCCGCGCCTTGCGCAGCTTCACCTCAAAAACACCGAAGTTGCGCAGCTCGACCGCCTGCCCGGCGGCAAGGCTTTCGGTGAGGTGATCGAGGGTCCGTTGAATGACATTCAGCACGTCCTGCTGGACCATTCCGGTCTCGTTGCTGATCCGTACCACCAAGTCGCGCTTCGTTAAATTAGCCATAAGGCGGTGCTATTGCGCCAGATGGGCCGAATTTTGCAAGAGGAAAAGGTGAATTAAAGGCTGGCGGTCTTGGTCAAGTGAAGCTCATGCCCGCCAAGGGCTTTGATGAGAATCTTGGAGTTTCTTCCGCTGGCTTCGTAGCGTTCGCGACGAGCGGGCGGCAACTCGTTGATGGAGCCTTCCTTATAATTGCCCTTTTGCTGGAAGTAGTTGAAGGCGCGAGTGGACAGTAAGAAGATTCGCTTTACGCCCCGATGCCGCGCGGCGTCCTCCGCGAATAGCATGAGTTTTTGCCCGATGCCCATATTTTCGTTCGCGTTGCTCACGGAAAGGCACGCGATCTCCGCAAGTTCCCCGTCGGGCTGCACATGCAAGGCGACGCAGCCCACGACCTTCCCGTCGATCTGAAAGACGTAGTAGTCGGCCAGATGCTGCACGATATCCAGGCGGGTGCGCTTGACGATTTCCTCCTGCTCGACCGATTCGCGGATGAGATTCCGGATGGCCTGCACGTCCTTCTTCAACGCACGCCGCACGGCCTGATACTCGTTGGCGTAGATCATCGTGCCGATGCCTTCGGTGGAAAAGATCTCGGTCAGGAGCGCTTCATCCACCCGCCCATCGATGACGTGCACGCGGCTGACACCATTGCGGCACGCGCGGATGCTGTGTTCGAGCTTGGAGACGAGGTGGCCGGGAATGTCGCCCTTGTGCTTCTTGAAGAATTCCTCGGCCTCGCTCACGGAGATCTGGGAAAGGTGCTCGCCATCATGCGTGAAGGCGGCGTGCTCGGTGACGTAAATGAGCTTGGTGGCCTTGAGCGCCTCGGCCACTTCCATGGCCACGCCGTCGGAGTTCACGCGGAAGGTGTGGCCCTCGCCATCGAATCCGAGCGGCGCGATGACGGGGATGACGCCCTTCTCCAGGAGCTGGTTGAGGAACTCGGTGTCCACGCGCTCGACCCGGCCGGTGTAAAGCCGGTCGACGCCGCCGACGATGCCGAACGGGTGCGCGATGATCGCATTGGTATAGCAGGCGCGCAGGTCGTTGGAGGCCAGGCCCTCCAGCACCTCGTGGGTGATGCGGTTCGCGGCGGTGAGCGCAATCTTGAGCGTCTCCTCGTCGGTGATCCCAGTGCCGTCGGCGTTGCTCACGGGCACGCCGGCTTGCTGGGAGAGCTCCCGCAATTGATGCGCGGCACCATGAACGAGCACGAGCCGGATGTTGAGCGAACGCAGGACCGCCAGGTCGATGAGCAGGTTGGCGAAGTTGTCGTCGGCGATGATCGCGCCATCGAGCGCGATGACAAAGGTCTTTTCGCGGAAGCCGGGAATGTAGGCGAGGATGCCGCGGAGATCGGAGACTTTCATGGGGAGGGGAGAGCGAAGAACTTAGAACGAAGAATGGGCGGACGGCGAGACGGGAGTTGTGATAAAGGGGGAAGCAAAGAGCTTACAACGTCGAACCGCCTGCGGTAAGGAAGACGGTTGAGCGCAGAGTTCCAAGGGGCAAAGCCGAGGCGTGGGACTTCATTCTTCACTTCTCAGTTCTACCTTCTAAGTTCTTCGTTCTTCCCATGCCGAACCTGGTTTATTTCGATCTGGAGACGCAGAAAAGCGCGGCGGAGGTGGGCGGCTGGCACAACAAGCGCGCGATGAAGATGTCGCTGGGTGTGACCTACAGCACGGCACGGGCGTCGTACCAAATCTACCGTGAGAACGAGGTCGATCAGTTACTGCAGGAGTTGCAGCGCGCGGACCGGGTGATTGGCTACAACGTGATCGACTTCGATTTCGAGGTGCTCGGCGCGTACTCCGTCTTCGACCTGAGCCAGGTGCCAGTGCTCGACCTCATGCGGGACGTGGAGAAGGTGGTTGGCTCCCGGATCGGGCTGGATGCGATCACGGAGCAAACGATAGGCGCGGGGAAGACGGCCGATGGCATGGAAGCGCTCAGGTGGTGGAAGGACGGGCAGCTGGCGAAGATCGCGGAATACTGCTGCTACGACGTGAAGGCCACGCGGCTGGTGCACGAATTCGGCGCGGCCTACGGCTGCGTCTTCTACTATAGCAAGAAGAGCCAACGGCGGGAGCGGGTGGTGGTGGGGTGGTAGGGGAAAGTCAAAAGTTAAAAGGACAAAGTAAAAGCTACTGCAGCATACTTTTACCTTTTTCCTTTCTCCTTTTAACTTTCGTCTTACTCCCACCGCGGGTCCGGCTTGACCCGGAAGTGCTTGAGGAACGGGAGCCACTTTTCCAGCGGGATCACAATGGGGTCCGTGTAGAGCGTGTAGCGGACGCCGCGCAGCTGGTTGATGCACTCTACGATCGCTTCGCGCAGGAGCTTCATGCAGCCATACACCGGCTTGGGTCGCGAGGGCAGATTGACGATGAGACTGGTGCCGCGCACGCCGGCGACGGCGCGGGAGAGCAGCGCGATTGGGCCCCGTTGAAAGGAATAGTGGCGCACGGTGTCCCCGAAGCCAGGCAGCTCGCGCTCGATGACTTCCAATGTGACGTCCGGCACAATGTCGAGCGGGCCGGGGCCGGTGCCGCCGGTCGTGACGATAAGCGGGCACTGTTCCTCATCGCTCAGGCGCAGCAGGGCGGCCTGGAGCCCGGCGCGATCGTGCACGAGAATGCGGATAAACTCGGAGCGCTCCTCAAAGACGCGGGCGATCTGGTGCTCGATCTCGGCGCCCCATTTGTCATCTGGGTTGACCGCAGGATCGACGAGGGAGACGCGGCCAATTTTCATGGTTTAGGTGTAGCGGAGTTTTTCGCGCGTACCAGCCGGCAGGCGAGGCGCACGGCGGCGAGCATGCTGGCGTGGCGGGCCACCCCGCGCCCGGCCAGCTCCAGCGCCGTGCCATGATCCGGAGACGTGCGCAGGATGGGCAGGCCGAGCGTGAGGTTCACGCCCGTATCGAAGGCGAGTAGCTTGAAGGGGATGAGGCCTTGGTCGTGATACGCGCAAATGACGGCGTCGAACGCCTTCTCGCGCGCAGCGCGGTAAAAGAGCGTGTCGGCGGGCGCCACGGTGACCTTGATCTTTTCGCGAGCCAGTTCACGGACGGCCGGCGCAATCAGGCGCTGTTCCTCGTCGCCCAAAAGGCCGTTTTCGCCCGCATGAGGGTTGATCCCGGCGAGGGCAAGGCGCGGTTGCGCCACGCCCGCACGACGAAGATAGTCGCGCACCGTCCGGGTGACATAAACAATGCGGTCGGCGGTCAAGCGCCCGAGCGCATCGCGCAACGAACAGTGGGCGGTGCAAAGCGCCACGGTCAACTGCGGGTCGGTCAAGATCATGACCGCGTCCTGGGGCGGACGCCCGCAAGCCTCGGCGAGGAATTCGGTCTGGCCCACGAATCCGGGCGCGATGGTGTCCATGGCCTCCTTGTTGACCGGGCCGGTGATCATGGCGGCGTACTTCCCCGTCAGGCAGCCATGCGCCGCGTCGCGCAACGCATTCAGGGCGACCGTGGCGGAACGGCGTGTGCAGCGGCCCGGCTTGATGCCGTTCGACGACCCGAGCACCTCAAAGCGAAACCCACGCGGCAGGCGCGGATCGCGCAGGGTCTTGGCGACGATTTCAGGCCCGATGCCGGCAGGGTCGCCGAGGGTAAGGGCGAGGGTGAGTAAGCGTCGAGATACCCTACCGCTCGCGTCCTGCGAATTAAGAGAAGCCAGTCTCACGTTTTTCGTGACTTCCAGTAATCAGGTTCCCGGCTCAAGTGAGCCACTGCCCAGACGACGATCTGCTGTTCAGATTCAATGGTATAAATAAATTCCGAAGGGAAAACGCTTCAGTAGGTAGCGGCGCTTCCCTCCGCTTGTGAGGGGAAACGTTAGAGGTTGAACTGAGACAACGTGGAGAGCGTCTTCAACTTTACGGACAAAGGTATCGGCAACGACCGAGTCGATCATGCGATAGAACCTAATCGCCTCGTAAAATTCCCTTTTTGCTTCCTCATGGAAGCGAACTTTCATTTAAGTAGATCGCGAGCTTCGCGCAGAACATCTTCAACCGGAATTAAGGTACCGGGGTTGCGCTGGCGTTCAGCGATGATCTGTAAATGGATACGCTCGATTTCGGGATCGATTTTGTCTCCGCATTCTTCAAGGATTCGGTCCACCACATTTATCCGTTCTGAAAAGGACAACTTATTGATCTCTGCCACAAGTTGATCAACGCTCATGGGGCCAGGGTAACAATTTGCACCCACGATTCAAGCCGCCCTACAGGAACATTTTGATGTAGGCCTTGGCGCGGAGGCCGTCGAGCCACTGCTGCTGGCGGATCTGGCTTTGCTGGTTGATGATGGTGTCCTCGATCTGCTTGCGGACGTCCTCCAATGGCGTGATCTTGGCCTTCGCGCGATCCTCGACCTGCACGATGTAGTAGAAGCCGTCGCTGGTGGCGATGATATCGGTGTGCTGGCCGGGCTGGAGGCTTCGGATGTAGGGCCAGAGATCGGCGCGGATGGCGAGCTTGCCGCGCGCCGTCACCCAGCCGAGCGCGCCGCCGTCGTCCTTGTTGCTGCCTTCGGAATAGGCCTTGGCCAGCTCGGCGAAGTCGGCGCCGGTATCGAGCTTGTAGAGAATCTCCTTGGCGATTGCCTCCTGCGAATCGTAGGTCACGACCTTGCCGTCCGAGGTCGTCTTGGTGGAGGGATACTGCGATTTGCGCAGCACGATCGTGCTGATCTTGACCTGCTCGTCCTGCTGGAAGAGCCGGAGATTGTTTTCGTAGTACTGCTCGATCTGGTAGGGCGAGACCAGGACGGTCTGCGAAATGTTCTTGGCGCGCATGTACTGGACGATGGCGTTGTCCTGAATCTCGTCGCGGAACTTCGCGATTGTCTCGCCGCGCTCGTAAAGGGTCTTGATGAAAACCGTGCGGTCGCCGCCGTAACGCTCGCGGATTTCGTCCTCGATGCGGGCATTGACGAAGGTGTCGGGAATGGTGCCGCCAAGCTTTTTGAAATCCTGGATGATGAGCTCGCGGTCGATCAGCGCCTTGAGCACGTTGAGACGCGCCTCGCGCAGCCGGTCGACCAGCTCGTCACCCTGCGGGTTCTGGCGCAGGAGCTTCTCCGTTTCCGCGACCTGCTCGTTAATCTGCAGGTAGGTGATGACCTTGTCGTTGACCACGGCCGCGATACCATCGCGGAGAAGCTGGGCGTGAACCGGCTGCGGAAATAGGGCGAGAACGCCCATCCCGAGGAGAGCGAAGACAGCTACGCGGAGGAGGGGGCTGAGCCGCCCGACGCGGGCGACTTTTGCAAAGAGGCAACCCATGAAATGATCTCGTTGAGCTTAGAAATGGGGTCAGACGTGGTCAAGCGGGGAAACTTCCCGCTGACCATGATGTAATCCTGACCCTGGCGGAGCATCAGCTTGGCGCCCTGCGTCTCCACGAGCGAGATTCGTGCTCGCGCCGCGTTGATCTTGACCTGCGTGGCGAGCAAGAGGCGCTCCACCGGCGCCGGCCACGGCCCGTACTTGTCGCGCCAGTCGGCCCGCAGTTTCTTGAGCTCCTCCTCGTCGTGCGATTCGGCAATGCGGCGGTAGCCGTCCATGCGCCAACGGCTTTCGGAAAGATACGAGCGCGGGAGGAAGGCACCGTGCCGGCCGGCGGGTTCATCGACCTCGTTTTCCTGCCAGGCAATGAAGTCGAGTTGCAGCTTGGTGTCGACAAGTCGCGTCGTTTTCTGGCCCTTCATCCGCGCCACCGCGGTCTTGAGCAGCTGGCAGTAAAGGTCGAAGCCGACCGCGGTGATATGGCCGCTTTGCGCCGTGCCGAGCAAGTTCCCCGCGCCGCGAATCTCCAGGTCGCGCATGGCG
>CAJCIA010000262.1 GCA_903970275.1 Betaproteobacteria bacterium | reverse complement strand
TTGACGACGTGCTTGGGGTTGGTCATCGCCTCCCACACGAGCTCGCGCGGGAAGTGGATGATGCGGGTGATGACGATCTCCCGGTTGGAAGTGTCTGAATCAATTTTTGCGACCATGTTGTTTTCCTTTCTTTGTGCTTTTCTGCGTTCCTTTTTGCGCTGCTTCCAGTCCGGCCAGGTAAACCTCGAGCCGGTCGAGGCTTTCCTCCCAATGCCGCCGGTAATGCTCGAGCCAGTCGACCGCCTCCTTCAGCGGCTTGGCCCGCAGCCGGCACGGGCGCCACTGGGCGCGCCGGCTGCGGCTGATCAGCCCGCTGCGCTCCAGGACCTGCAGGTGCCGCGTGATGGCGGGCTTGCTGATCTTGAAGGGCCGCGCCAGTTCACCCGCCGATTTCTCCCCGCGCGCCAGGCGGCTGAGGATCGCGCGGCGCGTGGGATCGGACAGGGCGGAAAAGGTGAGGCTGAGGCAGTCGGTCGGCATTGGTATTTAATTTATATGTTAATTAGCGTTCTCATTAAATACAAGATCAGCCGCGCGCGGTCAAAGTTTTATTTCGGGCAAAATCGAGCCGGCCAGCTCCGACGCTCTTCCGGCGAAAATTGCGGTGCGGTCGGCTGATAAAGTCTCCAGACTTGGATTGACACCCGTGCCTCCGCCACCCCGCCTTTCCACCCAGGTCGATACCACGGCGCATCGTCGTATTCTCGACGGACTTCGGAACGAGATCTTGACCGGAAATTTCGAGCCGGGGTCACGTCTGCCTTCCGTGCGGGAGCTGGCGCAAACCTGGAAAGCGAGTGTCTACACCCTCCAGACTGTCCTCGGTGCCTTGTCCAAGGAGGGCTGGCTGCAGCTGCGACACGGCTCGGGCACCTTCATCGTCGATCCCCGCAAGCGGTTCATTTGCGCCGGCATTTACCAGAGCTGGAACATCGCGGAGAGCGTCACCACTCCTTTCACGCGCAATCTGCATTTCGCGCTGTTGAGCAGGCTCGAGATGCTCAAAAAAGAAGTTCAGATCTTCACCGACTCCAGACCCGACAAACATCAGACGGAATTATTTCCGGCCTTGGCCGAGGCGATCGGTCATCGGCGCATCCAGTGTCTGATCGCTCCGACGGTCAATAGATTCAATGCGAAGCCGCTGGCCAAACTGTCCATCCCGACGGCGTTCCTTTCCAACACGCTGAGCGATCATTGCGTCGACTACGATACGGCCGGCATGTTACCGGAAGGGGTCCGGCGACTCGCGGCGATGGGCTGCCGGTCGGTGGGAATGATGAGCAGCATTATTGAATCCGGGGAAACCGATCTCTTTTCCGGATACTACGGGACCTTTGAGCGTGCGGTTCGCGAGATGGGATTGGTCTTGAGGCGTGGATGGGTGCGGAAGGCTCGAAAATTTATCTCGAGCCACGAACTCCACGGATATCAGGAATTCAAGAGTTTTTGGAGGCTGCGGCATAAGCCCGATGGATTCCTGGTTTATCCGGATACGGCGGTTAAGGGTGTCATTCTGGCGATACTTGAAATTGGCGTGCGCACGGTGACACGGCGCATGAAGTTTGTTTTCCACCGCAATGCCCACGTTCCCATCCTGTGTCCGTTTCCGGCGACTTGGGCGGTCGCTGACGAGGATAGGCTGGCCGACGCCCTGGTGGAGTTGATTCAAAAACAGCTCATGGGCGAAAAAGTCGCCATCAGTTCCCTGCCATTTCAATTCAAGGAACTGCGTTCCTCAATGTGAGCTGAACGGGCGGTCAGACGGGGCCGTGCTGCCAGGTTTGCGCCTCGACTACTGCGGCAATAATCGAATTTTGGCGAGAAGGCGCGTTTTCTCAAAACGTAGCTTGACCATACTCTACAATACAGTTAGGTTGGTCCTTCCAATTAGCTCTCTTCGGTAACCATCAACCACCCTACCTGATCATGAAAAAGTCCTCCTCAGCCGTCCTGTCCTGCCTCGTCACTTTTGCCGCGCTTTCGCTCGCAAACGTGCAGGGCGCTCCGACGACAATTACCAACGACGGCACCACCACGCCGACAATTACGCCGCCCGGCGTAGGCGCTTTTTTTGGCTACAACGATGTCGATTACGATGCCGGTAATGGGTTCACCAACAACGGCACCGACCCCGGTCAAACCTTCCTGACGCCGAGCACCTCCTCTCTCTTTGATCTCAATTCGATCACGCTGCAGGAAAGCAATGGCAGCAACTTCAACACAAGCGAGGTGTTGACCTTGGGCGTCTTCTCGGTTTCAGGAACCACCCTGACCTCCCTCGGAACGGAAAATTACACCTTTAGCTCAGTACCGGGCGATGGCGGCTACTTCACCCTCGATACGTCCGCCCTCGGACTGGTGCTGAACGGGAACACCGAATATGCATTCAGCCTCGCCAACCCTGATGGCGGCGAGTATCTCGGTTTGGTTTCATCCGCCAACGGTGACACCACGACGGGCCTCGACAGTTATTCGAACGGAGTTGCCATCGACGAGGCTACGCCCATCGCCGCTGGAAACACCGAATCGTTCAACACGCCCACACAAGGCGGGACCTACGACCGGGCCTTCTCGGTGCAGCTGTCCGCGGCTCCCGAGCCCTCAACTTGGGCGATGATGATCGGTGGATTTGCGTTAGTCGGTGGTTTGTTGAGACTGCGCCGCCTTTCCTCCTGAAGAGAAATCATCCTTTGGATGACGATAACGCCCGGCATGGGGAACCTGCCGGGCGTCCATTTTTCCTGCTCGGGAAGGCAGGGAGGCAGGAATGCTCAGCCGCTTGGGCGCCCGCAGCGATTGACCTCCCCGGAGCATCTCCTATGCTCTCCTGATTGCCAACATGAGCTCGGTTCCCAAGAAAACGATTTCCGTTTCCCTCGAGACTTTTCGCGACCAGGCCGCACTGCCTCTCCTCGAGAGAGCCCGCGAGGTCATGCGCAAATCGCAACAATACCTCATGGGCCTGCAGAAACCCGAGGGTTACTGGGTGGGCGAGCTGTTCGTCGACGCCACGCTCGTGGCGGACAAGGTCGCCTTTATGCACTGGAGCGGCGAGGTCGACTTCGACAAGCAGTCGCGCTGCGTCAAGAACCTGCTCGACCGCCAGATGCCCGACGGCGGCTGGAACACCTACTACAAAGGCCCGAGCGAGCTCAACGCCACGACCAAGGCCTACTTCGCGCTGAAGCTGGCCGGCTTCTCGCCCGACGATCCGCGCATGGTCAAGGCCCACGCCACCATTGTCCGCCTCGGCGGCATCCCGAAGGCCAACACCTACACGAAACTGTTTCTCGCGCTCTTCGGCCAGTATCCGTGGAAGTACCTGCCGATCATCCCGCCGGAAATCATCCTGCTGCCGCACTGGCTCTATTTTAACATCTACGAGATGTCGTCGTGGAGCCGCGGCATGGTCGTGCCGCTCTCGATCATCAATCACTTCAAGCCCATGCGGCACCTCTCGCCCGAGAAGCAGCTGCACGAGCTCTTCCCCTACGGCACCGAGCATTCCAATCTCGGCATGCCGTTCGACCGGAAAGTTTTCACCTGGAAGAATTTCTTCCTGCGCTGGGACCGGCTGCTGAAGTTCCTCGACACCCTGCCGTGGAAGCCGGGCCGCAAGGCCGCGTTGAAGAAAGCCGAGGCGTGGATCCTCGAGCGCATCACCGACGGCTCCGACGGACTCGGCGCGATTTTCCCGAGCATGATGTACACCTGCATGGTGCTGCGCACGCTTGGCTATTCCGAGGATCATCCGCTCGTGCGCAAGGCGATGAGGGATTTCCTCGACCTCGAGGTCCACGACACGGAAAAGGATGAATTCCGCGTCCAGCCCTGTCTCTCGCCCATCTGGGATTGCGCGATTACTGTGTTTGCGCTGAGTGAGTCGGGCATTCCGAAGGACCACCCCGCGCTGCAGAAGGCGGGCGCGTGGATCCTTTCGAAGGAAGTGAAGGATTTCCGCGGCGACTGGAAGTACAAGAACCCGACGCCGATCGCCAGCGGCTGGGCCTTCGAGTACAACAACAAATTTTATCCCGACGTGGACGACACCTTCAAGGTGCTGCTCGCCCTCGGCAGCATCAAGCTGCCCGACGAGGCGGAGAAGGAGAAGGTCATGCAGCGCGCGCTGGAATGGGCGATCAGCTTCCAGTGCAAGTGCGGCGGCTTCGCGGCCTTCGACAAGGACGTGACCAAGAAGTGGCTGCAGGACGTGCCGTTCGCCGATCACAACGCCATCCTCGATCCGCCGTGCAGCGACATCACCGCGCGCGCGCTGGAGGTGTTCGGCCGCATGGGCCTGAGCTTGAAGGAGCCGGTGGTGCAGCGCGCGATCAAGTTCGTGCGCGACACGCAGCTGCCCGACGGGTCGTGGGAAGGCCGCTGGGGCGTCAACTACATCTACGGCACGTGGCTCGTGCTGCGCGGCCTAAAGGCGGTCGGCGTGGACATGAACCAGGACTGGATTTTGCGCGGGCTCAACTGGCTCGAGTCGTGCCAGAACGCCGACGGCGGCTGGGGCGAATCGCCCGCGACCTACGACAATCCCCGCCTCAAGGGCCAGGGCGAAAGCACCCCGTCACAAACCGCCTGGGCGCTTATGGGCATCATCGCCGCGACCGATCACATGCGCCCCAGCATCCGCGGCGGCGTCGAGTATCTCGCCAACACGCAGAATGCCGACGGCTCCTGGACGGAGGACCACATCACCGGCACCGGTTTCCCGAAAGTTTTTTATCTCAAATACGACATGTACCGGAACAACTGGCCGCTGCTCGCCCTGGCCGACTTCCACCGGCTGGCGGCACGCGACCGCCGATGATCTGCTACGCCTTCCCCGTTGCGCACGAAGCTGAGCTCCTGCTCAGGAAGTGCACGCAGAAGGAAAGTTTCACCATCGGCCGGATGCCCTGCACCCTTGCTAACCTCGGCGCGCGCCAGGTGCTCATCGCCGGAGTCGGCATGGGCCAGGCCCGGGCGCGGGAGAACGCCGAGCAGGTCTTCCGTTATTTCCGGCCCAAGGCGGTGGTGCTCGCCGGCTATGGTGGCGCGCTGGTTTCCCAGCTCAAGCTCGGCCAGATCCTGGTCTCCAACAACTTCACCAGCGAGGAGCTACTGCCCTTCCTGCGCCTGCTTTCCGGCTTCGACTTCGCCGCCTTTTGCACCGCCGACGAAGTCGCCGGCACCATCGCCAAGCGCGATTGGTACGCGCACAGCATGAAGGCGCAGGTCATCGACATGGAGACTGCGGCGGTCGCCGACGTGGTGCGCGCAAGAGAGATTCCCTTCCTGGCCGTGCGGGTGATCAGCGACGAGTACAAGACCGTGCTCCCCAGCGCGGCCCTCGCCGCCGGCTACGATCCCGAGCACAACCGCGCGACCCCGGTGCGACTGCTCAAGCATCTCGCGCTGCATCCAAAGGATCTGCGGCCGCTGAAGGAGTTCGTCCGCAACCTGGCCGTTGCACGACACATGCTCACGCTCTTTGTTGAGCAGGTGAACAACGAGCTGCCGCGGGGTTGGTAGCCTCAGTCGCTCACAAGCGCACGGCAGAGCAGATCCGCGCCTACCTGCTGGTAGGTCACATTGTGGAACTGGACCTTCGCGCCCAGCTCATACAAAGCCCGCGGCATTGTGCCCATGAGCGCAGGCGCGATGAAGAAGGCGACTTCGTTGACGAGGCCCAGGCGAAAGGCTTCCGTGAGAATCTGGCCGCCGCCTTCAACTAAAACATGCGTGATCTCGCGAGCGCCAAGTTCGGCCATGACCTGATCCAGCGGCCGATGGCGAAAAACGACGGTGCGTTTGCGGTGCGCGTCGGTGAAGAGGCGAAGCGAGCGCGGGAGCCGGCCCGATTTCGTGACGACGACGCGGAGCGGCTGCAACTTGCCGCGTGGCGCGCCGGGCAGCCGGATTGTGAGCTGGGGATTGTCGCGGCGCGCCGTCTCCGCCCCGATGAGAATGGCGTCCGACTCCCAGCGCAGTTGGTGCGCGGCGCGGCGGGCTTGCGGCGACGTGAGCCAGCGGTCGTCCCCCGGCGGCGTGGTGGTGCGGCCATCGAGGGAAAGCGCGATCTTGGCCACCACCCAGGGCCGCTTGTTTACGACCCACCAATTAAAATCAAGGTTGAGCGCGGCGGCTTCTTTTGCCAACAGACCGTGCGAGACCTGGACGCCGGCAGCGCGTAGCAGCTTGGTCGCCGCTCCTGCGTGCGCAGGATTCGGATCGGTGGCCGCAAAGACAACCCGCGCAATTTTTTCGCGCAAGATGAGGCCGGTGCAGGGCGGGGTGCGGCCGCGAGTCGAACAGGGCTCAAGCGAAACGTAGAGCGTGGCGCCTCCCACCGCATGCCCCGCTCGTTTCGCGGCACGAACAGCGTGGACCTCGGCGTGCGGCGCGCCGGCTCGGTGGTGCCAGCCCTCGCCGATGATCTTGCTGCCGCGCACGAGCACGGCACCGACGCGCGGATTGGGAAACGTGAGCCCGCTCCCGCGCGCCGCCAACTCGAGCGCGCGGCGCAGGACGCGCCGGTCAGCGCTCGAAGAAGTTGGTGACGAAGTCGCGCGCATCGAAGCGGTGCAGGTCCTCCGGCTTTTCGCCGCGGCCCAGGTAGTAGGTCGGCAGGCCGAGTTCCGCCCGGACAGCCGGCACCATGCCGCCGCGGGCGGAGCCGTCGAGCTTGGTCACGATGAGCCCGGTGAGGCCGATTGCGGTGTGAAACTCACGCGCCTGCGCAAGCACGCCGGTGCCGGTCATGCCGTCGGCGACGAGCCAGGTATGATGTGGCACGCCTTCACTTTTCTTCTGCAGGCTGCGCTTGATTTTCTCGAGCTCGAGCAGGAGGTTGCGTTTGTTGGCCTGGCGGCCCGCGGTATCGATGACGAGGAGGTCGGTCTTCTCTTCCTGCGCGACAAGCAGCGCGCGGACCGCCACGCTGGCAGGGTCGGCACCAGACGGCGCGGTGGTCACAGGAATCCCGAGCCGTGCGCCCCAGGCTTCGAGCTGCTCGGTGGCGGCGGCGCGAAAGGTATCGGCCGCGCCCAGCCGCACGGTGCGGCCTTCCTGTTGCGCGCGGGCCGCGAGCTTCGCGGCGGTGGTCGTCTTGCCGCTGCCGTTCACGCCAATGAGCAGGACGGTCTCCGGCTTCTGCCGCACGGGCAAGGGCGGCGGGATGCGCACCAGCGCGGTCATTTTATCTCGCAGCCACTTCTCCGCCTTTTCCGGCTGGCGACTGAGACCGGCGTCGCGCAGCTCGCGCTGCCATTGATCGGCCAGGGTGAGACCGAGATCGGCCTCGATCAGCAGCGGTTCCCAATCGATTTCGTCCCCGCCGCGAAAACGGTCGACCAGCGAATTCCAAAAAGGCATGCGCGTCCTAAAGCTGCTGCGGCGCCGTTGCCGCCGGCAGCATCACGCGAATGGGAAAACGCAGGCGCATTTCGGCATCGAGCATGATCTCGACATGATGCGCGCCGGGATGCGTGAATTGCACGCCGCCAAAGATGTTCACGTTGGTGGTGTGGCTCTCCTCGTGCGTGAGGTGAAACTTGGTCGTGGCAGCCGCGAGGACCGCTTCCTCATCCGGACCGATCAACCGCGTGGTCTGCTCGAACTCGCCCACGCCGGAGGACCAGCGGGTCCAGATGCAGAGCTTGATCACTTGGATGGGCAGCGACGGCGCCCCGATGAAATTAATGATGCCGACGATGGAATGCGACCCGCTCGCTTCCAAGCGCACATCCTCACAGGCAAAGCAGGCTTGCAGGTCGGGAATCATGCGGTCGAGGTTGGACATGGCGATTACAAAGCTTCTCACTTCTGCGTGCGCGGGTCGAGCGCGTCGCGCAGGCCGTCGCCGAGAAAGTTCAGGGCTAGGAGCGTCAGCGCCATGAGCGCGCCGGGAAAGAAAAGCATCCACCAATAAGAGTGGATCGGGTTAACCAATTGCGCGGCCTCAGAAACCAGCGTGCCCCAGCTGGCCTTGGGCGCCTGCACGCCGAGGCCGAGGAAACTGAGGAATGATTCGTCCAGCATCGCAGCGGGTATGGTGAGCGTGAGGTAAACGAGAATGATGCCACTCAGGTTCGGCAGGAGGTGGTGCCAGAGGATGAGCCGGTGCGAGCGCCCGAGCGCAAATGCGGCCTGCACGTAGGCCTGCTGGCGCAGAACGAGCACCTGCCCGCGGATGATGCGCGCCATCGTGAGCCACTCGGTCAGGCCGACGAAGACGAAAAGCAACACGATGCGAGGCTGCACGCCGCGCAGCCCCATGGCGGCAAGCAAGCGCGTGGCTGGCTCCTCCAGCGTGGCGACCAGCACGATGACGAGGATGAGCGTGGGCAGCGCGTAAATGATCTCCAGCAGGCGCATCATCAGGTTATCCACCCTCCCGCCGACGTAGCCGCTGATCATGCCGTAGGTAACCCCGACGCTGAGGCTGATGGCGGTCGCCGCGGCGGCGATCAAGAGCGAGATGCGGGCACCGTAGAGGGTGCGGGTGAGAAGATCACGACCGAAGACGTCGGTGCCGAAAAGGTGCGCGCGCGACGGCGCCTGCAACGATGCCGCGGAAATCTGATTGGGATCGTATCCGGTCAGCGCGCCTCCCAGCACTGCCAGGACAAGGAGCACGAGCAAAAATCCGGCGCACAGGACGAGCAGCGGATCACGGCCGACCACGGCCAGAAAGGAGCGCAGCGTTCTCATTGCAGGTTCACGCGCCGGTCGACCACGAAGTAGAGAATGTCGGCGACCAGGTTGCAGAGGATGAGAAACAGCCCGAAGACAAGCACGACACCGCAGGTCATGAAGGGATCGCGGTTCAGCACGCTGTTGACGAAAAACGGGCCGATGCCGGGAATGTCAAAGATGGTCTCCACGATGATGGAGCCGGTGAGAATCCCGGCGATCGCGGGGCCGCTGTAGCCGATGATCGGCAGCACCGCGACCTTGAGCGCGTGGCGGAAGAGCACGGCCGACTCGGGTAGGCCCTTCGCGCGCGCGGTGCGGACAAAGTCGAGGCGCAGCACCTCGATCAGGCTGCCGCGCGTAAGCCGCGTGAGGCTGGCGATAAACGGGACGGACAGGCACACCGCTGGGAGCACGAGCTGATCGAGCGAACCCCAGCCCGCCACCGGCAGCAGGTGCAGCTTGATGGCGAAAAGACGGATGAGCAGGATCGCGAGCACGAAATTGGGCACGGAGATGCCAAGCAGCGCCACGAAGACGACCCACCGATCGCCTGCACGGTGATGACGCACGGCAGCCAGCGCGCCCAGCGTGATGCCCGCGATCAGCGCCATCGCGTAGGCCAGCGTTCCCAGCACCATGGAGACGGGCAGGCTTTGCGCGATGATCTCGTTGACCGTGCGATTGCGGTACTGAGTGGAGAGCCCGAGATCACCATGCACGAGGTCGCGCAGATACTGGCCGTACTGCTGCGCAAACGTCCCGTTGAGGTGATACTTCTTTTCCAAGGCGGCCATGATTGGCGCGGGAATGTGGCGACCACTGGTGAAGGGGCTGCCCGGCGCGTTGTGCATGAGCACGAACGTGAGCGAGACGATGATGAAGAGGACGGGAATGGCCGCGAGCAGCCGCCGGAGAATAATCGCGCCCATGCTACTTTTTCTCCGGCAAGTAAAGATCGCCCCAAGGATGATCATCCAGAAAGTTCGAGGCGAATCCGCCCAGCTTGCCCGGCTGGTAGAGCACCGCGCCGACGGTAAAGGAAATCGGGAAAACGGGCAGCTGGTCCTCGACAAGAATCTTCTCCATGCCCTGGAGAATCTGCATGCGATGCACGGGTTCCGGCGTGCTTTCGGAATCCGCCAGCATCCGGTCGTACGCCGGATCGCTCCAGTTGGTGTCGTTGTTGCCGCCGCCCGTGACGAACATGTCGAGGAAGGTCTGCGGATCGTTGTAATCGCCGATCCAGCGCGAGATGCAGAGATCAAAATCGACCGCGGATTGCGAGTTCAGGTACACCTTGAACTCCTGCCCGCGCAGGTGAATGGAGTTGATGCCGAGATCGCGGGACCAGAGGGCCTGCATTTCCGTGGCGATGGCCGGCCCGCTGCCCTTGGTGGCGTAAAGCAGGGTGACGTCGGGGAAGTTGCGCCCGCCGGGATAACCCGCCGCGGCGAGGAGCGTGCGCGCCCGGTCGAGATCGTGCGGCAGACCGGCGGGCGGGATGTAGGCGGAGTTTCCCGGCGGCACCAGCGTGCGCGCTACCGGCTCGCCCGTGCGGATGATCTTGTCGACGATGTCCTGCTTATCCAACGCGAGGGCAAGTGCCTGGCGAACCCGCACGTCGTCGAAGGGATGGTTCTTCACGTTGAAGCGGACAAACGTGGTCGCGCCGATCGGGTTGGGATGGAAGTAGGGCTTCCTGCGAATGTCGTTCAACAGCACGGGCGGAATGCTGCTCTGATCGAGGATGAGGTCGATTTTGCCAGAGTAGAAAAGATTGAAGCACGTGTTCGCATCGCGGGTCGGCAGCACGCGAATGCGCTTGATCGCCACGGGCCGCCAGTAACGCGGGTTGGCCTCGAGCAGAATGTAATCGTTAAGCCGCCACGCCTTGAGCACGTACGGGCCGTTGCCGACGATGTGCGCCGGCTTTGTCCAGTTGTCCCCATACCGTCGCACGGTGGTGAGATGAACGGGGAAGAGCGTTTGCATCGCCGCGGTGAGTTGTAGGAAATAAGCGGTGGGATGGCTGAGCGTGACCACCAGCGTGTGATCGTCCGCGGCCTTGACACCGACCTGCGAGAAATCGGTGATCGTGTGGTTGTAATAGGCCTCGCCGTTAACGAGGTAGAAAAGCTGGTAGGCGTAATCGGATGCAGTTGCGGGATCGAGCACGCGCTTCCACGACTCGACAAAATCGTTCGCTGTGAGCGCATCGCCGTTGCTCCACGTCGCGTTCGGCCGCAGATGGAAGGTATAAGTGCGGCCGTCGGGCGAAAGGTCCCAATGCTCCGCCACGCCTGGCACGATGTTGCCCACGGGATCGCACGAGGTCAGCCCCTCGTAGATGGCCAGGCAGATGCGCTGGTCCAATTGCGCCGTGACGATGGCGGGATCGAGGGTTTGCGGCTCGTCGCCATTGGCAATGGTGAGATCAGCCGGCACGGCCAGCGTCCAGCCGCCGCACGCATAGAAGAAGCCAAGAAAGACCGCGATAAAAAGCCCGGCAAAGCCGGCGAACAGGGCCAGGGTGCGCGTGCGCGGTAAGACGTCCCGAAGAGCCACGCCGCCATTATGCGAAGAATGAAGCCGCGGTCGATGGCGGTCGCGGTGCGCCGCTCCTTGCTGTCCGGAACACGTGTCCAACGTCGGCGCGGCGACTACTGACTCCGTTAAGCTTTCGGAGCCCGGCATCAAAGACCTTGAGCGCCCGGATGCCTGCCACACCACATCAGCAAAAGACCGCTACCTTGAACAACAATCTTGCCTGCTCTACCTGGTGCTCAATCCCAACACGGTGGCGCGCTCCTATCAGGAGCTGATCCGCGAGGGGCTGCTGAAAAGCCAGTCCGGGCGCGGGGTATTCGTGGCGGAGCGGCGGGACGTTTACTCGGCCGAGGAGCAGATGAGACGTCTGCGGCATGCGGCCGAACAGCTGTGCCACGAGGCGATCTTGCTCGGCACGCCGCTGCCGCAGGTGCGCGAAATCCTGGAAGCGCAATGGAAGGAGCTGCAGCGCGAGTTCCGGAGCGTCGGAACCCGAGAAGAAAGGAAGAAAAGATGAGCGACCCCAGATCCCCGGGTCGTACTGATCTTGGTGACCTTCAATCTATGGAGTTGTAGCTCCTTTGCATATGCTGCGCTCGGGGCGCACGACGCTCATCGAGGATTAATAGCCTCGCCTCGGCGGTACTCAAAGTGGCACGCGGCGACGGGACAACTCGCCATGGTGGATTTGCGGAGTCGCACTCTGTGGACGATTCTAAGGAAGCAGAATGACCTGCTCACCTTCTAAACAACCATGAACCCCAAAATGGAAATTCGTTCGGCTGAACCCCCTCATGTTTCGGCCTCTGGTGGGCTGGATCGGCGAAAGTTTCTCGGCGCATCGGCGCTTGCGATGGCGGGGCTGGCACTTTCCCGCGCCCAGGCCCAGGACATTGAAAAAGTCTCTCAAGCGCAACACGACAAGAGCATGACGGATCCGGGCCCGGAAAATAAAGGGCTCAGCGACATCAGCCCGAACGGCTTTGTTCCACCGCCGACCGATCATGGCGAGGCGCCGGAATTCTGGAACTCGTTTTCCATTGCTCATCGTCGCATCCAGCCTGGTGGCTGGACGCGGCAAGTGACGGTCGAGGATTTTCCGATCTCCAAGGACATCGCTGGTGTCAACATGCGCCTGACCGCTGGAGGTATTCGCGAACTCCACTGGCACGAGGCGGCGGAGTGGGCGCTGATGCTGAGCGGAAAGGCGCGCCTGACCGCGCTCGATTATGAGCAGCGGGCGTACGTGAAGGACGTCGTTCAGGGCGATCTTTGGTTTTTCCCACCCGGCGTGCCGCACTCCATCCAGGGCCTGGAACCGGACGGGTGCGAGTTCCTGCTCGTATTCGACAACGGAAATTTCTCGGAGGGAAATACCACCCTGCTGACCGACTGGCTGAGGCATGTTCCGCGGGAGGTGCTGGCCAAGAATTGGGGCGTACCCGACCAGGCGCTGAACGATCTTTACACCGTGCCGGCCGAGGGTCTTTTCATTTTCCAGAAAGGCGTGCCGGGGCCGCTGGCGGATGACCAGCACGCAGTGGCTGGCGACAAGGGCCTGACCCCCGTGGCGTTCGACTTTCCGATGCACTCCATGGATCCAACCTTCAAGACGAAGTCAGGCGAAGTGCGCATTGTTGACTCGAGGAACTTCCCCGTCACGACGATCAGCATGGCCCACGTCATCGTCAAGCCGGGCGGCCTGCGCGAACTGCATTGGCACCCCAATGCCAACGAATGGCAGTACTATCTGGAAGGCACCGGCCGGATGACGGTTTTCTTTACGGCGGCCAAGGCTCGCACCATGGATTTCAACCCAGGGGACGTGGGTTACGTACCCCAGACCTTTGGCCACTATATCGAAAACACGGGCGACAAGGATTTGATCTTCATCGAGATGTTCAAGGACGTCCGCTATCACGACCTGTCGTTGTCCACCTGGGTCACCCATGCCCCTGAGCAGTTGATCACGGATCATCTGCGCATCACTCCGGAAACGTTGCACGCCATTCCGCGCGGCGGGTCCACGGTGGTTCCATCGTAAGGCCCGGACGTCGTTAACCCGGCACATTTGGACGATAATGCGGTGGGGCGCATCTTGATTTGAGCGCCAGCGAACTTGTGACCTGCCACTTAGGCATTCGCAAAAGGCACCGCGCCAAGCAGTCACTGCTTGACCTATTCCTCAGCCGCGCAGGCATGGCGTCTACGTGCGCGAGTAGACGCGCAGTTGAGGTTCCAGCTATCGTTCATCCATGATCGAGCAGGCGTCACCCGTCCTTCGACGAAGCGGAGAAACCCTGCGCCATCGTGGCCTCAAGGCGCTGGCGGTGGAATGGGCCGCTGCTCAGGGAATGCCGTTCGCTGCCCCGGAAGTCTCATTCCCGCATCGACGGTTCCGGGTTGATGTTGCGGCGTGTGCGCCAACGCGGAAGGTTCCCTCTCGCAAGCCGGTGACTCATCTCTCCTCGGTTCTTAAGGCAGCCGTCCTCTTCGAGTGCAAGCAGGTGCGCGGCGATCTTATTCGCGACAACAAACGTCGGTCTTTTCTCAGTGAGCGGCTTAAGACCCTCGAGGCCCGGAGGCAACGGTTGGAAGCTTTGCTCCAATTTCACCTACCCCACCTTGCCAACGGTGAAACCCTCTTTCCTGAATTTGACAGCTACCGCCTACGCGATCATGCCCATGCGGGCTATCAGAAGCTTCTACGCGACATCCGCATCGCCAAGCGAGGGGTTCTAGAGGGCACCAAGTTCGATCGGCTCATCAGTTACCGCGTCGCAAACCTGCACTACCTCGTGCTTGAAGAAAACCTGATCGGGGAGCACGAGGTGCCGACCGGCTGGGGGCTTCTCCTGCGCCAGGAGAATCGGCTTCGACTACTCGTGAAGCCGGTCTGGCAATCCATCGGCGTGGAGGAGCAGGTAATCTTTCTGCAGCGGATGACGGCTAAAAAATCTGTTATCGCTGATTGATCGTCCGACGCCAAACAGGCCCTCCCGCTCGGGGAAGTGAGGACGAGCCTTAGTCGAGAACGTCAACCACCTTGTTGCTCGAGGAAGAGAACCTTCCTTTCGGGGCGAGGGTTGCGGCCATGAGGGCGGCGAGCTCCACGCGAGACTTTAGGTTCAGCTTTTTGAAGACTTGGCTGAGCTGTAACTTCACGGTGCCGGGACTTCGCCGAAGCACCTTTCCAATCTCATTGTTTGTCAGGCCTCGGGCCGCTTCAGCCGCGACCTTTCGTTCCCGCCTCGAAAGCGTCGAGAGGTCGGTCGATACTCCGGGGGAGCTTGCAGATGATTTCTGATAGTTGAATTGGATCAGGAATTGACCGCGGCTCAGGGAGAGCGTTTTAGAAGGGATAAAGTAAATCTTGGCGGAAAGACCCTCGATTGCCGGGTGGTGGAACGTCTGAAATTCCACGCGCTTCAAAGGCCCGGGTCGCGCCAGCTTCGCCGCCTCAATTTGTGGCTTTAGAGAAGGAATCGCGTTCAGGATCTCATTTGGTATCCGCGGGGTCCGATGCGACGACTTTTTACTGAACGCGGTTAGACCCTGACGCCAGACGTTGCAGAGTTCGAGCGCAGCCGCATTATGATGTCTGAGCGCAAGGTCCCAATCGAGGATCAAGACCGAGGTCGGCAGATCCCAGATGAAAGTGGCCAGCGATTGATCATCGAGCCGATCCTCTTTTGCGCAGGCCAGCCTGCGCGCAACAGCTTCAAAGTGGACCTGCCACCCTGCCAGCATTTGCATCTCTTCATCGGTGAAGTCTCCTTGAGCCAGATTCTTCATGACGGTGAAGGTGGCCAGCCAGTTGGTGCCGTGCCAGGCGGTGATGGAGGCGCCGTACTCTCCATTCACCGGTTTAAGTACCTGTCGGTAGAAGATCGAACGCCGAAGCATCCCGTGCGGCGTATAATCCGAGTGGCGAACGAATTTTATGTCGGGACCAATCGGGCTGCGCTTTATCCAAATGTCATTCTTGTTGTTCTTACGGATGTAGTCGTCACAGACCGCTTTGAATCGCCCTACTGAAACCATGCATGGCAATTCAAACTTGATGGGCAGAAAAGCCACGAAAAGCATCTGATGGCGAATCCGCGTTTTCACCAAATTGAACATGGCCTTCCCAAAGCGTGAAGTTGACTGCGCAGCGTGAACTTCTGCGATTGCGACGTGGTCTGGGAAGGGCGTCATCTCACTGCGGATTTCGGTCATTTTTATGCCACGTGGCATATATGCCTTTTTGCCGGCAGGGCCAAGCTCCTTTTCGTGATTGCGAGAAGCTCGCTGACCCTTCCGATCCCCGCCTGCACGGCTTGCCGGGTCGTAAGCCTTAACCTTCCAGCGGCCGAAGCGTTAATCAGCCTGCCGCGAATCGCGAACGGTCAGTAGACGCCATCGAGTTCCTGCTACTAAGACCCGCATGCGCCGTTACCTTGTCCACATTCAGTTGCGCAGTACAGAGCTCGACCATCCTAAATACAGCACTCTCCATAAACGGCTTTTGGAAGAGGGCTTTGACCGGAAGTGTCCCATCGCCACGTCGGCTTTCCGACTTCCCCATTGCGTCTACTTCATCAAAACGCGATCGACCGCCGCAGCGGTGGTGAAACGGGCTTTTGCCATCGCCTCAGCGATTAAGGCGAATCCGCAGGTAGTGGCGATTCGATTCGAGGATGTAGCACACGTTGGCTTTGTCCACGCTTGTAACCCGGATGTACTTGCCACCATCAAGCGAGACCTGATGAGAAGTGGAAGCTCTGGTAGCCATTCGTGACCGTACGCGTGATGTCTGTACCGATTGGAGTCGGCACGAATTGCTATGCAACGGTCTTCTCCTCGATTTCCTCTTCGGTGGCGCGGGCGAGTTCGGCGGGCTTGATTTCGTGCAGGCGGCCGAGCCTGGCGATTTGGGGAAACGCCAAGGTGGCTCCGCCGACGACGAAGAGCGTTCCGCAGGCACCTAGCAAGACGGAGCCAATTGCGCCGAACCAGCGGGCGGTCAGGCCTGACTCAAGTTCCCCCAGCTCGTTGGAGCAACTGATGAAGAGAAACGTGATGGACGAGACTCGGCCGCGCATCTGGTCGGGGGTCAGCATTTGCATGACGGTCGAACGGACGACGACGCTGATGTTGTCGGACATGCCGGTCAGCGCGAGCGCCACCATGGAGAGCCAGAAGGTGCCCGAGAGGCCGAAAAGCAGCGTGGCGATTCCATAGCCGCACACAGCCCAAAGCATGGCCTGGCCTGCCTTACGCCACGGCGGCAAGTGCGCGGTGATGAGCGCCATCGTGACCGCACCAACGGAAGGCGCTGCGCGCAGCAAGCCGTAGCCTTGCGGTCCGGCATGCAGAACGTCGCTCGAAAAGATGGGCAAGAGAGCCGTCGCGCCGCCGAGAAGCACGGCAAAGAGGTCAAGGCAGAAGAGGCCAAGCAGCAGCCTCGTGCCGAAGACAAATCGCACTCCGCTGACGAGGGAGTTCCACGTCACGGGGGGCTTGTGGACCTTGGCGGCCACCGGCGCCGTCATGGAAAACGTGAGGAAGGCGAGTCCGGCCAAGACGATGTTGACGATGTAAGAGGTGGCGGCTCCAAATTGCGCCACGATAAGACCTCCGGCCGCCGGGCCGATCATGGCGGTGGTTTGGAAGATGGTGCTGTTCCACGTCGTCGCGTTGGGCAGCAGCTCGCGCGGGACCAACGTGGGGAAAAACGAGGCGATCGACGGGACCGAGAAGGCGCGCCCGACCGCCGCCGTTGCGAGCACGAGATAGTAAAAACCAACCGCGGCGTGAAGGCGTGACAGAACCAGCAGGGCGAGCGCACACAAGGCGAAGAGCAATTGCGTGCTCCGGATGATTGTCCGGCGATCGAATCGGTCCGCTGCCTGTCCGCCCGGCAGCGCGAACACGATCATGGGCAAAACTTGAGCGAGCCCGATAAAGCCCAACGCAAGCGCGGCGTCCTTGGGACGCAGGTGCAGGCGCTGGTAAATTTCCCAGCTGACCGCCACGGTCTGCATCTGCATGGCGAGCGTAAAGAGGCTGCGCCCGAGAACGAAGTAGCGATAGTTCGCGTACCGCAGGACGGCGTAGGGATCGGGCTTGATGGCGTGCACGTCGACATGAGTGGCTCGTGCCGGCGGGAGATTTCCGCCGGCACGCTCCGGTTAGATTTTTCCTGTCTGCTTCCACTCGGCGTAAAGGCGGTGCGCCTCAGCGAGCGGACCGTGATCGACCCACGGCTCCACGTCGAAGTCCTTCTCGATAAGCTTGTGGCGAAGAAGGAAGTCTTTCTGGTAGCGAAGCGCCGCAAGCTTGACCGGGCTCAGGTCGATCTGCACGCCCGCGACAAGATCCTCGTACTTGCCGGTCAGCACTTCCGGATAGACGTCATAGTTTTCGGCGAGATTCGTGACGATCTCCCTCGGGTGTGTCTTGGCCCAGTCGGCGGCCTGCAGCAGCCGCGCAAGGGCACGGACGACGAGATCCCGCCGCTCGCGCAGCAGCGGTCCGCTCGCCACCACCCCGCGAAGGACGCCGGGATGAACCCGCGCGATTTGATCGGGATGATCACGCACGTCATAGATGACGCGGACGCTGATGAATTCCCCGATCTCCGCCGCCGTCTGCACGGCGATGGCGTCGAACTCCCCTCGATTCAGGCGGTCGGCGAGGTCGATGTTCGATTCGCGCGCTGCCTGTCGCTTGGTGTCCTTGGTGCGGACGGCGGTGGGATCGAATTTCGGCCGGGAGATTTCGACCAATTTTACGTCGTCGAGCGTCAGCCCTGCGGTGTTCAGCGTCGTGGTGTACGTGTTGAGCTGGCCGACGTATTGCAGGTCGAACAGCGCATCCTTCGCGCGAATGATGCCGAGCCGCTTGCCCTTCAAGTCGCTGACACTGCGGATGCCGGAACCCGTCAGCGCAACGACCGGATACGTCCCTTCCAGCCATGCCAGGGCGATGACCTTGCTGTCGACTCCCTTGGCGCGCCCCCAGATGGCGGGCGCATGCCCGGCGTTGCGGATCCAAAAGCGGTCGTCATGCGCCCATTCGGTCTTGCCCGTGAAACCGATTTGTTTGTGCGTCACGTCGAGGTCGCCATCGGCGGCAAACTCGTCAACAAGATAGCCGAGCGGTGCGGCCACGGCCGAAATCGTCGGCACGCCGGGGCAGCGCGTGTAGAGAAATTTGGTCTTCGTTAAAGATGGAGTTTCAGGGGTGAGGACGGGAGGCATGTGTTCCTTGGGTTATGATGATTACTAAACCGATGCGGAGGCGAGCTCGGGTTCTGACTTCCTTGCTTCGAGCAGGCGGTTTCCATTTTCGGACCGGATAAGGTTGCGGTCTTCAGCCGTCAGTTCCACCGAGTCGAAGGCCGCCACGGTGTCCTCCACGGCTGGAAGGGGCGGAAAGTCCGTGCCGAAGAGGATGCGGTCGGCCCCGAAAGTCTCGACCGCGAGCTTGAGCGCGCGCGGTCCCCGCCCGATCACGCCGCTGTCAAAATAGACGCGTCGAAATGCATCGCGCGTGTTGCCTGGCTGGGAAGTCCCGTGTAGTCCGCGGGCCCGGAGCTCGATTGATTCCGCAAGGAACGGGATCGATCCGCCGAGCATCGCGATCTGGAGGGTGACGTCGGGATAAGGCTTGAGAAAACCGGTCTGCGTCAGCGTCACCACGCCAGCGGCGAAACTCCCACCCGTGTCGAGGCTCCAGCGAATGAGCGGCACGTCGTTCTCGGGATGCGGCACGTTCGGCGGCTGGCCGGGTAGGGAAGGATGCGCCGGACCCGTGTGAAAATAGAGATGACTGCGGTATCTCTGCGCCACCTCCAACACCGGCGCGAAGTGGCGGGCCGCGGCCAGCGTCTGGAATCCGCCGATGGGAAGCGCGGCGCCAATCAGCCCGAGCTCGCGATGAGCGCGCTCCAATTCGCGCGCGGCCCAGTGGATATCCGAGCTTGGCAGCATCGCCACGCCGAAGAAGCGATCACCCCGCTCTTCCACCAACCGCGCAAGCTCATTGTTGTACGCCGTCCACAGCGGCCGGGCTTCCTCCGCTTCGAGAAAGGCATCGACCTGGTTCGTCGTCGGCCAGGAAAGCAATTGCCGGTCAATGCCCGCGGCGTCGAGGCGGCGCAACCGCAGATCGATGTCGTGCCATTCTGGAATGAGCGGCCGGCCTTTCGCGGCGACGGCCCAGGGTTGGGCAAGCAGCACTGACTCCCCCTGCGCGTTTTCCACGACGCGGGGATTGAGCCGGCGTTGCCGAAGCAGGTCGATAACCCGCCGCGGAATCCAATGGCTATGCCAATCGATGAGCGTTCCCATATTTCCTTAGGCGACCGGTTCAGGACTGACTTCGGAGCGGACGAACAACGGCTCAAGCAGCGGCTTCGAGGCCCTCACCGGCTTGCGAATGATGAGCGCACCTCCGACGAACGCGAGGAAGACGAGGACGATCGACGTCACGAACATCCAGTGAAAGCCATACACAGTGTGCTCGAGCGTCTTGGGACCCTGCGAAAGCGTCGCGGCATTCAGCACCGCCGCGAGCGTCGGGATGCCAAACGAATTGCCGAGTTGCTGCATGGCGTAAATGGCGCCGCTGGCCACGCCCTGATCTTCATTCGGAATCCCCGATGAACCGAGGAGGCGCACTGCCATCCAGATGACAAGAAAACTGGACGACGCGACGACCGCGGCGGGGAAGAGATGCGTCCAGTAGTGGCTGTGCTCGTTCATGAAGGCGTAGATCGCGATGCCGATCATTTCCGTAATCAGGGCGCCGAAGAGCACGCGGACGGCGCCGTAGCGATTCAGCAGGCGCACCGCCAGCAAGGACGCGATCGCGCCGGTGAAGATGGTGGGCAACTGCGCCAGGCTGGCGATCTGGGGCGTGTACTTGAGGATGTCCTGCAGGAAGAGGTTGAGCGGGTAGTGCGTGTTCGACGCCGACCAGAGGAAGGTGACGAGGTACACGCCGACCAGATGCCGAACCTTGAGCAAGCGCAGCGGCACCAGCGGGAAGGCATGCCGCTTCTCCACGTAGGTCAGCGCCGTGAAGAACACGATGACCAGCGCGGTGAGCCCCAGGGAGACGGGCGACGTGAGCCCAATGCGGAACGAATTGGCGACGGTGAAGCTCAACGTGCCGAAACTGAGGATCGACAAGATCGCGCTCGCGAAATCGAACTGGGTCGTCGCACGCTGGCTCTTGGATTCGGGAACCCATTTCCAAACTGCCAAGCCGATCACCAGCGCCAGGGGAACATTGGCGATCAGCAGATCCTGCCAGCCGTAAGAGAGAATATTTCCGGCAAGGAGGAAAAAGCCGATGGCAAACGCGCCGCCAAAGACGCTCGAGAGGCCGAACGACTTGTTGCGCTCCCGGCCTTCAGGAAAGAGCACGGTCATCGACGCCAAGGCATTCGGGCTGAGCAGCGCCGAACCGATTCCCTTGAGGAAACGAAACGCGAGGAAGGTCTCAGGAGTTTTGGCGAACGCCGTCAGGATCGAGCACGTGGCGAAAATTGCCAGGCCGGTGAGAAGGATGCGCTTGCGGCCGTAGAGGTCACCCAGCCGTCCGCCCAGGATGAGGAATCCGCCAAACGTAAGAACGTAGCCGCCGAGAATCCAGGGCAGCAGAGCCGGCGAAAAATGCAGCGAGTCGCGAATCTTCGGCGTGGCCAGGCTGATCGCGATGTAGTCGTAGGGAACGATGTACTGGGCGAAGGTCAGGACGATGAGGGCAAGGAGAAGTTTGGACCGGTTCATGGCGATGGATTTAGTAGAGATTGGGAAGTGGAATTTTAATGAGAACGAAGGTGGCTAGGGCGCGACCGAACGCTCGGCCCGGCGGACGATCCCGAAATACACGGCGAACGATGCGGCGGAGAAAAGTGTCATCAGCTCGGCCATGGCGTGGGCGCTGTGGCCGTCAAAAAGCCAGGCCGCGAGCAGGCCCGCAATCGCGCCCGCCATCATGCGTGTCGAGGTCAGCACCGCCGAGGCGGCGCCAGCGATGTCCGGCATGGGATGCAGCGCGCCTTGCGCCGCATTCGGCGCGATAAAGCCCGAGCAAAAGGTGTTCAGAACCAGAAGGGGCAGGATGGTTGTTACCGAAGCGAGCGTCGTGTGCGTCACGATCACGAGAAGAACGGCGGCGGTCAGCGAAAGCGTCAGCCCGAGGGTCAGCAGGGTGTTGGCGGGCACGCGGCGCCGGCTAAGGCGTCCGTTGATGAAACCGCCGCTCATGATGCCCAGCGCCGTGGCCGCGAAGGTCAGGCCGTAGAACGTTGGCGACACACCGAGCACGCCGATCATCACCAGCGGCGAACTGGTGATGTAAGAAAACATGCAGCCGAAACTCAGCGCGCCCACCAGCGTGTAGCCGAGCGTGACCGGATTGCGGAAGATGCGCGCGTAATTTTCGAGCAGCCTCCGCGGTTGGAGCGCGGTGGCGTCGATGCCGCGGTGGGTTTCGCTAAACCCGACGGCGATGGCAGCGACGAGAAGGAAGCCGGCCAGCGCCAGGAAGCCGTAGATGCTGCGCCAGCCGGCGAAGGCGAGAACGACCGCACCCAACGTTGGCGCGATCATGGGGGCCACAGTGCCGACCGTGCCGACGTAGGAAAGTCGCACGCGCGCCGTTGCGCCGTCGAAAAGGTCGCGCACGATTGCAAGGGAAAGCGTGGCTCCCGCGCCCGCGCCCACGCCTTCCGGCAAGCGCCAGAAGAGCAGGGCTGGCAGCGAGGCCGCCAAGGTGCATCCAATGCCGGCGAGCGCGAAAAGGCTGATGCCGGAGAGCAGGACCGGCCGACGCCCGAATCGATCTGACAGCGGTCCGAGAATTACCGGCCCCATCGCGAAGCCGCCGAGGAAGAAACTCAACGTCAGACCCGCGGCGGCAGGTGTGACCTGGAGCGATTTTCCCATTGCTGCGAGCGCCGGCAAACCCATGTCGATGGACAGCGGCGTGATGCCACCCAGCGCACTGAGAAAAACGATGTACGCCAGGGATTCGGGACGCAGGCGCATGTTGGGGCGCGGCAACGTCACGGCGGACAGCGGCTGAGTCAACGCTTCCATCTCAGTTCATCCGGTACTCGATGGGGACGGTGACGGTGCGGCCGGCAAAGCTGTCGTTATGCCAGTGCGAGCCAATGAAGGTCCGCGTGGACGAGTCGAGGATCGAAACGCCGCTCGAACCGATCACTTCAACGTCCGCCGCGTTGCCGCCGGCGTCGAAGCGAATGCTGACGTTGACCGTCCCGGTCTGGTGACGCATCTGCGCCGCGTAGGGATAGCCGGGCTGCGGAAGTCCACTACTGCCTACGACCAGCTTGGAAACACTGGCGCTTTCGCCCGTTCCCGTTGCCCGCGGCGCGGTGAAGCGCGGCTTGGCCACCACAACCGGGCGCGGCTTCGGGACGGGCGGCGCAACGGGGGGCGGCGTCACGACGGGCTTCGGCAACTCCACCTGGCGAATGAACTCCGGATTTACCACCGGCGGAGGTGGCGGCAAATCTTCGGGGCGGAGCAGGACTTCCATCTGCTGCTCGGGTGCCGGTCCGCTTTGCGCAATCGACCCTCCCTGCCGCATCAATTCCTCGATGGTCTTGATGTGCGTCAGGAAGGCGAGCAGCACGACCAGGCTGGCCACCAGCAGGTGCGTGCCGAACGACCCGCCCGTTCCCCACGGCAGGAAATGGCGTTCCGGCGGATAGTTGATGATGCTGGCTTGGGCCATGATCGTCGAAACGCTAGTGGGTGAGTTGAGCCGCAGGCTCGGCCGGTGGCGTGAGAAGAGCCGGCGCGGCAGGCGCGGCGGCGCTCGCCGAGGTTGTGGCCGCTCCCGGCTCGGTGCTGATGCTGAAGGCCACTCTCTGGAAGCCAGCCGCACGCAGCTCGCCCAACACCCGGATGACGTCCCCGTTGCGCGCTTCCTTATCTGCGGAGATCAGGAACTTCTGGTCCTTGTTCCGCCCGTAGAGTTGCTGGAGCCGCGACAACAGAGCGTTCTTGTCGGCGATCAACTCCTTGTCGACCTGCACCTGACCGTCCGCGTTGATCGAGACGGAGACGAAGTCCTCCTTCTTCTCGATCTGGGCGGTCGGCACGTTCGTCGGCAGGTTCACCTTGAGCGACTTCACGTGAATTTTATTAATGCTCACGAGCATGAAAGCCGCGAGCAGGAAGAACATGATGTCGATCAGCGGAATGATCTCGAGGCGGCCACGTCTACGCGGCAGCGGGGAAACGATTTGCATGGGAATCCTTGCCGTTGTTGTTGATGGCGGAGGCGGTCGGCTCGCGCAGCAGCGCTTCCTGGGCGGCCGCGGCCGTGCGGAGCAACACCTCGGTATTGGTGCCGGCGTTCTGCAGCTCGAAGGTGAACTTAGCCACCCGCGCGCTGAAGTAATTGAGCGCGATCAGGGCAATGACCGCGATGCTCAGACCGCACGCCGTGGCAATCAGCGCCTCGGCGATGCCGCCGGTGATCGCCTGTTCAGACAGCTCCGCGTCGCCCAGGCGGAAGAACGCGCGCATGAGGCCGGTGACCGTGCCGAGCAACCCCAACAGCGGAGCCAGTGTCACGATCGTGTCGAGCACGACCAGAAAGCGCCCGGCCCGCTCGATCTCGATGCCGGCCGCGACCTGCAGCGCGCCTTCCAGCGAGGCGTGATAATGGTTCAACCCATGGTAGATCACCCGCAGCCGCGCATCGTGCGACTGCCGCGCAATGGTGGACGCGTCGACCACGTTCCCTTCCTCGATCAGGCCGTAAACCTGGTCAAGCTTGGGGTTGTCGCGTTTGCGGCTCTCCACAATCCACCAGACGATGCGCTCGATCACCACGGTGATGGTTGCCAGGGAAACGGGAAGGATCAGCCACATGATCCATCCTCCCTTCACGAAGTATTGGAAGACGATGTTGTCAGTCATATTGATTTTCTAGTTGAAGATGGGTGCGTCAGGTCAGGCGACCGCCAACTGGTTCGCGGGCTTGGAAGCGAGAAGCTCAAGGCCATTGGTGGAGAGGATTTTCTCGCGGTCCTTGGCGCTGATGCGCGCGCGATTGACCGCCTCCAGAGTTGGATCGATGGGCACGATTGGATAATCGGAGCCGAAGAGGATGCGATCCGCGCCCCATGTCTCAACCGCAAGCTCCAAGGCGCGCTGGCCCCGGCCGAAGACCCCGGTGTCGATGTAGACGCGGCGGAAAGCGTTCTTCGGGCTGATCGGCAGGTCAGCCGTGCGCGCGCGCAACTCGATGAACTCCGCGTGGAAGGTGATCGCGCCGCCCAGCATCGCGAACTGGAAGGTGACGTCCGGATAGGGCTCGAGGAAATCGGTCAGCGTCAACGTGACGATGGACGAGGCAAAGCTCCAGCCGGCGTTCACGCCGAAGCGGGCGAAGCCGCTATCGGTGGGAGGCACATTCAACTGCCCGGGAATGCCCGCACTGGCCGCACCCGTATGCAAGTAGATATGACTGCGATGGCGCTGCGCGACCTCCAGGATGGGCCGGAAATGCTCGGCGGCCTCCAGGGTGTGGAACGAGCCAACCGGCAGCGTGGCGCCGATCAGGCCGAGTTCCTCATGCGCGCGCTCGAGTTCCTGGGCCGCCCATGCGATGTCCGACGTGGGCAGGATGGCCAGGCCCGTGAGGCGATCAGGATGCGCCGCGACGACCTCGGCAAGATCCTCGTTGTACGCTTTCCACAGCGGCACGGCTTCCTCCGCGGTCAGCGCCGCATCGGTGCCTAGAGTGGTCGGCCAGGAAATGACCTGGCGCTCGATCCCCACCTCATCAAGGTGCCGAAGCCGTTCGTCGATCAAGGTGATGCCCAGAGACAGGACGTGCGGCGGCAAGGCGCCCGGGGCAGTGCTTCCGATGAGCACCTTTTCACCTTGTTCGTTGGTGGTGATGCGCGGGGTTTTGGTGCGGCGGCTCAGGCCCTCGACCACACGAGGGGAGATCCAGTGATTATGCCAGTCGATGATGCGGCTCATTTGCGTTTTTTCGTCAGGGTTTGGAGATAGGGATGGGCGTTGAGGGGAAGAGTGGGATCGTGCTTCGGTTTGTCCGGGGCGGCAGGTAGCGCGTGCCCTTTCGACTCGAAGAGGTTGGGGAAATTGAACGGCTTCTCGTTAAGCGTGTGGTCGCCCAGCACGCGCGCCGAATAGATCAGCGGATCGTGCACACTCAGTTGCCGCACGTTGCGCCAGAAGCGGTCGAAGCCATAGGCGCTCGCGGTGGCGCGGCCGCCGGCGAAGTCATAGATCTTTGGCGTCACTTCCAGCGCGACGTTCGCCGTGAAGGCGCGCAACGCGAGGGTGCGCAGGGCAAGCGCCCCGCGTTCCTCTTCCGTGATGGTGGTGCGGCGATCCCAGACCAGTTGCGCCTCCCCGATGACCTGCTCAAAGAAGGCCTGCGCCGCCTGGACCTTGATCAGCAGCTCGCCGTACTGCGTCTGGATCAGCGGATCGTTCGTGGCCGAATCGACACCCGGCGGGAAGAGACTTTGCCGCCGTTGCGTGCGCGAGTAATTCTTGGCGTGCTCGAGCACGGCGAGCGAAGACCCGATGTTGATCGCGGAGTAGAAGATGGCGCCAAATGTGGTCCAGAACGGGGCCGGGCCGGTCTGCACGCCGTCGTGCGTCCACGCCAACACCTCGTCCGGATGA
The DNA here is from genome assembly GCA_903970275.1 of Betaproteobacteria bacterium. Taxonomy (GTDB): domain Bacteria; phylum Verrucomicrobiota; class Verrucomicrobiia; order Methylacidiphilales; family UBA1321; genus JABDGH01. Next base: position 446 of record CAJCIA010000262.1, on the reverse strand, counting down.
ATGCGAACGCGGTGGAACGTGATCGTTCCGGAGTCGGCCAGGCGCAGCCCGAGCTGGTCCCAATCATCGTGGAATTTCAGGCCCTCGCGATCAGTCGGAATGTAGAAATAGATGTACTGCTTCCGGTTTGGATGAATCGCCAGAACGGTCGTGACGTCGGCCACCGGCGCGCCGGTGTTCCAGAGCTTCGTGCCGCTGACCACGTAGCCGCCCTCCGGATGTTCCTCCGCGATGAACTCCTTGTTTACGTATTGCGTGGCATTGCCCCACAGCCAACGGTTCTTCGCCGACCGGCGTTGGACTTCCGCGCCATCGCCCTTCGGGTCGAGGTAGCGCGCCATCTGCGAGTTGTAGTAATGGAACGCCAGGATCGCCGCGAGCGAGCCATCGCCCTTTGCGATTTCCAGCACGACGTGCGCGGCTTCGCGGATCGAACCGCCCTCACC
>CAJCIA010000261.1 GCA_903970275.1 Betaproteobacteria bacterium | reverse complement strand
GGTCACCGCGATGGAATCCAGTCCGCCGTAGGCGAGCACGATCTGCTCGAGCAACGCGCGGATGCTTTCGCGCTTGGTGATGTCGCCCGCCAGTCCGATGGAAGGCCCGCAATTGGAAAGGCCGCTGCCCGCCACGCCGATGCCGAGCCCAAGCTTGTCGGTGATCTCCTTGGCCGTGCCCTCGGCTGCGGCCGCGTTGACGTCGACGCAGACAATGTGCGCGCCCTCGCGCGCGATGCGCAGCGCGACCTCGCGCCCGATGCCGCTGCCCGCGCCGATCACGGCCACGATCTGCCGCGCCAGCTCCTTCTCCGCCGGCATGCGCTGGAGCTTGGCCTCCTCGAGCAACCAGTACTCGATGTCAAAGGCCTCCTGCAACGGCAACGCAATGTATTCGTCGATTGCCTCTGCCCCGCGCATGACTTCAATGGCGCAATTGTAGAACTCGGCCGTGACGCGCGACTCGCTTTTATCCTTGCCCCACGCGATCATGCCCAGCCCCGGCACGAGAATGACGGTCGGGTTGGGGTTGCGCATCGCGGGCGAGTTCGCGTGCTTGCAGCGCCCGTAGTAGGCGGCGTAGTCCTTGCGATACTGCTCGATTCCCGCGCCAAGCTTCTTCTTCAGCGCGGCCACGTCCTCGGTCTGCGGATTCCAATCGACGTAGAGCGGCTTGATCTTGGTGCGCAGGAAATGGTCCGGACACGACGTGCCGAGCTCCGCCAGCCGCGGCGCGTCCTTGCTGTTGACGAAGCGGAGCACCGCCTCGTCGTCCTGAATCGTGCCAATCCAGCGCTGCTGCGCGCTGATCTGGCCGCGCAGCCAGGGCAGGACCTGCGCGAACATGGCACGGCGCAACGTTTCCGGCAGCGTCTGGAATTTCTGGCCGCCAAAGGTCTTTTCACCCTTGTCGTTGGCGGCGATGTAGCGCGCAGCCTTCTCGATTAACTCGAGGGAAAGCTCGTAGCAGGCCTTGTCGTCCGCAGCCCAGTTGATCAGCCCGTGCTGGCCCATGATGGCGCCGCGCGCCTGGGGATGCTTTGCGCAGACTTCCTGGAGCTTCAGCCCGAGGTCGAAGCCCGGCCGCTGCCATTCGGTCCAGATGACATCGTCGCCGTAAATCTTCTTCGCCAAGTCCCGCCCGTGCTTTGACGCCGCCACGGAAATGACCGCGTTGGGATGCGTGTGATCGACATGCGCGTGCGGCACGAAGGAATGCAGCGGCGTGTCGATCGAGCTCGGGCGCGGGTTAAGGTTGAACGTGGTGTGCGCGTAGTCACCCACCATCGCGTCCTCGATCTCCGTTTTCGGCCCGCGCGGCGACGCGGCGGCGTATTTCTTCTGGAGCGCCACCAGTTTCTCCTGATAGAGCGAGGAGAAATTCTCCTTCTTCGCCGTGCGCAGGTCGCCGCCGGAACCCTTCACCCACAGGACCTCCACCGGCTCGCCCGAGAGCGGATCGCGCTCCTTCAACTTGGCCGAGGTATTGCCGCCGCCCGTGTTGGTGATGCGCTGGTCGGAGCCGAGCAGGTTGGATCGGTAGACCAGCCGTGCGAGCGGGTCGAGTTTCGCCGCCGCGGCGTCATCCCATCCATGCGTCACAAATTTGAAGCGCTCGCTCATGCCGGATTGTACCTCAGGTTCATAAATTTTTCCGATGCTTTTCGCCACGCCTCGCTGGAGCGCGGCTTATAGACCTTGGAGGGAAACGATTCCTTCACGATGGTGCGCAGATCGGCGTGCGACGCGATGTGGCCAAGCGCCAGCGCCTGGATAAGCACGTTGCCGATCGCCGTGGCTTCCACCGGACCGGCCACCACTGGCAGGTCGAGCGCATCGGCCACGATCTGGTTGAAGAGATCACTTTTGCTTCCGCCGCCGACGATGTGCAGCCGCGCCACCGAGCGACCGGAGATCTTCTCCGCCAGCGCCAGCACGCGGCCGTAGCGCAAGGCGAGGCTTTCGTAAACGCAGCGCACCACCGCTCCCGGCGTCTTCGGCACGGGCTGGCCGGTGCCCGCGCAGTAGTCGGCCACCTTCTGCGGCATTCGGTCGGGCTTCTGGAAGGCTTCCCACTCGGGATCGATGAGCGAGACCAGCGGCTCGGCGTCCGCCGCGAGTCGCGCGAGGTCGTCATACGCATACTCCTCGCCCGCCGCCGCCCAGGCGCGCCGGCATTCCTGCACGATCCACAGACCCACGATATTCTTCAGCAGCCGCGTCGTCCCGCCCAGCCCGGCCTCGTTGGTGAAGCCCGCCTCGCGGCTTTCCTCGGTGATGACCGGGCGCGGAATTTCGACTCCCAGCAGCGACCAGGTGCCCGAGCTCAGAAAAGCCCAGTCCTCGCCCTCCGCCGGCACGGCGGCGACAGCCGCGCCGGTGTCGTGCGAGCAGGTGGCCACCACCTTCGCGTCCGGCCAGTTTTGCGCGAACTCGCCCCGCAGTGGTCCGAGGACCGTGGCCGAGGGCACGACCTCCGGGAAAATCTTCTCCGGCAGCGCGAACTCCTGCAGCAGCCGCTTCGACCAGGTGCCGGTGCGTGGATTATAAAGCTGCGTGGTGCTGGCGATCGACTCCTCCGCCCGGGCCACGCCGCTAAGCAGGTAGTTGAAGTAGTCGCCAATGAGCAGGAACTGCCCCGCCAGCAGCATGACCTCCGGCCGCCGCTGCGAATCGTCGAGCAGCTGGTAGAGCGAGTTGATGGTCATGAACTGGATGCCGGTCTCCTCAAAGATGGCGGCCTTGGGCACACGCGCGAAGGTGGGTTTGAACGCGCCGTCCGTACGCACATCGCGGTAATGAAAGGGCAGCGTCACCAGCGGTTCGCCCGGCCGCAGGTAGACGTAATCGACGCCCCAGGAATCGGCGCTCAGGCTTACCGGCTGGATGCCGCGCGCCGCGATCTGGCGCAGCCCGGCCTTGATCTCAATGAAGAGATGCACGATATCCCAGCGCAAGGTGCCATCGATCACGATGCCGCCGGTCGGGAACCGGTGGACCTCCTCCAGTTGCAGCCGGCCATCGGCCAATGCCCCAAGCATCACGCGCCCGCTTTCGGCTCCAAGGTCCAGGGCGACGTAATGGTTCATGGCTCAAAAGATGGCGACAATCGGACGTGAACGCCTCTTCTAGCAAATCTCCTCCCCACGCCCAAGCAGTTCATGACATCGAATTGCCTCTCCCAAGATCCTTGCAGCAAGCACGAAGCTGCAGGCCTCCTTTGCAGTTTGAAGGAGACCACAGGATTTTATTTTTGAACAATTGTTCTACACCAACATCTTACGTGGAATAAGGTTGGATGGCACACCCGCTGCATTAGTCAGCGCGCTATGACATTCCTTCGGATGCTGAGCTGGGTGATGATGCTCAGCGCAACCGCACTTGCCGGACCCAATCTCCCGCTACAGGTGCTCCAGGCAGCGCGGCAAGCGGTCAGCATCCTTGTTCGTAGGCCTGACCGCTCCTGAAGCGGGCTGTAGGCGCGCCTAGAATTTCCAGCCCAGGTCGACCTGAACCCGCTGCACGGCCTTGGCGGCAACGAGGTATTGGGTCGTGCCAACCGCGGGCGTCGCGCTTGTCCCACCCAGCGCATTATAAAGACCGGTCTTATAGTCCCACGTATCGTAAAATGTCGCCGTGCCAGTAAGGAAGTCGGTGAAGTTGTAGGCCAGTGAAAGCTTCACGCCCTGCTGATTGGCGTAGGAATCGGCGAAATCGGTGCCGTTGAGGTTCTGATCCACCGCGCCGAGGCCGATCTGCCGGAATTCGGCCAAGCCGGACCAATCGCCCTGCTTCTTGCTCTGGCCCACCTGCACGCCGAACGCCCAGGCCAGATTGTCACCCAGCTTCTGGTTGGCCGCCTTCGCAGGGGCACTGACGCCCGCCGTTGGATCGAGGTACACGTCCTGGACGCGCTCCTTCCCCAGCACGTTGTACTCGAAGTCCCAATAGGGTCGCACGGGCACGCCAGCGACCAGGAAGTTGAACTCGCCCGGCGCGGAGAAGATGGCCAGGTCGTCCGCCTCCTTGGGGCTGTAAAACACCGGATCGACCGCGCTGTTCGCGTTGCCGCCGTAGACCGTGGCGACACCTGGGGTTCCAACCGCGGTCGCTGCCCCAACATTCGTGTTGGTCGGGACGCCGCCGTCATAGTTCGTGTTGCCGCCACCCGTGTAGACGGTGAAGCCCGGAGCGACCTTGAAGGTCACGTTCGGCGTAATCTTCCAGGTAACGGGAATCTGCTCGCCAAGGATGAACACGTCATCGCGGTCGATGTTTGGCAGCGCGGAGCTCTCGTTGGAATTGATGTAGAGGTACTGCACGGCGTTGAAGCCGACGGTCAGGTTGTCGCCAACATGGAAATTAAACAGCTCGGCGCCGCCCTCCGGATTCTCGTCCAGCGAATAGACCATATCCGTCGTGGTGTACCAAGGGTTGGTGAACTTGCCTGCCTCCAGCTGCAGCCAATCGGTCGGCGTCCATTGCAGATAGATCTTCCCGACATTGATGCTGGCCTTGGTAAACATGCTGCCCATCGTCTGGTTGGCGGAATCATTGGTGGTGCCGGATTCCAGCTCGAACCCCGCCTTGAAGTTCTCCGCGTACGTATAGTCGAGGCCAAACCGCAGGCGATAGCGCTCACGGTCATAAGTGACAGGGGCCTCGTAGTGGTTTTTCTGGGCGATGTTTTCGTACCGGAGCCGGCCGTCACCGTAAAACGTGAGCGACTTGATCGAGCTGCTGAGCGCTATCTTGCTGAGCGGGGTCTCTCCATCTGCCTGATCGATCTTGCTGCGGACTCGATCCGCCTGCGCGTGGCTGAGCAAGCCTTCCTGTACAAGCGCATCCACCAAGGCATCGTCCGCATTGGCGGCAGCGGTCTGCGCCTTAAGGGCGGTAGCCAATGCAAGCCACGTAAACACAGCAACGTAAGTAATTTTCATTCTTATTCCTATTATCTCTAGTAGATTGATCGAGTTTTGGACTTTAGAAAAATTGAGGTCACCGTCAATGCCAATTTGAACTTTCTTTTTTTAGCTGATCTAAGCCGCCATTGGACGCAATCGCATCCAGTTCGCAGATCGCAGGACGATCCCACTGCCTGCCCGAAAAATTGCGCGGCATTTGTGCTCTGTGAGCCATGGCTTCTGGGCGGCACCGCGATTTCTTCAGAGGAGGAAGGGAATCGCGCGGGCGGTTGGCATCCGCCTTGCCGAAGAGTCAGGAAAGGAAAATCCCATGCCTAAAATCAACACACTCCACGACGTTTACGTCGAACAACTCCGAGACCTCTACAGCGCTGAACAGCAGCTCACCAAGGCCCTGCCCAAGATGGCCAAGGCCGCCAACGATGACACCCTGAAACAGGGCTTCGAGGAACACTTGGAAGAAACCAAGGGCCACATCGAACGCCTCGAGGAAATCTTCGAGGAACTCGATGAAAAGCCCACCGGCAAGAAGTGCAAGGCCATGGCCGGCCTGGTCGAGGAAGGCTCTGAAGCCATCGGCGAGGACGCCACGCCCGAAGCCAAGGATGCCATGCTCATTGCCGCCGCCCAGCGCGTCGAGCACTACGAGATGGCTGGTTACGGTTGCGTGAAGACGTATGCCCGCCTGCTCGGTTATGAAGATGCCGCCAAGTTGCTCGAGGAGACCCTTGGCGAGGAAGTAGCGACCGACGAAAAGCTGACCGAGGCCGCTGAAGCCATCAACGTCGAAGCCGAAAAAGGCACCGACGAAGAAAGCGACGAGGAAGAGTCAGATGAATCGGGAGAGGAAACCGACAAGAAGAAGACGACGGCTTCCCGCCGCCGCTAGTTCATCACTTACAAGGCGGGCCGGGGCGCTCAGTCGCTCCGGCCCCGCTTTTTCTTGGAAAGTATCCTTATGGAAAACCAAAACGTTTTAGTCACCGGAGGATCCAAGGGCATCGGTCTCGAACTGGCGCGCCAGTTCGCCAAGCACGGGTATTCCGTGATCATCACTGCCTCAAACGAAACGGAACTGGGCAGCGCGGTGCAGGATCTGCAGAAGGATGCAGCTGGAACCGTCCGTTTCGTTGCCGCAAATCTGCTCGATCCTGAAACCCCGCAGCGCCTGCACGAGGCGTTGGAAGCAGAGGGCATCGGCATTGATGTTCTCGTCAACAACGCCGGTTTGGGGCATCACGGCAACTTCGTGGATCAAACGGCGGATAACGACGTGGAGATGATTCGCGTGAATGTCGAGGCCCTGGTCCGCATGACGCGCGCCTTCCTGCCCGAAATGGTCGCTCGCCGCAGCGGCAAGATTCTCAATACCGCCTCCATTGCCGGGTTCATGCCTGCGCCGCAAATGGCCGTCTACCACGCCACGAAGGCGTTCGTGCTTTCGTTTACCGAAGCTCTGGCAGAGGAAGTCAAGGATACGGGTGTGACCATCACGGCGCTTTGCCCCGGTGCCACCGACACCGATTTCTTCAAGACCGCCGGCGCGGTGGACACGACCGCGTTTCAAAAGATGCAGGTCATGCCTCCGCAGGAGGTGGCCAAGGGAGGCTACGAAGCGTTAATGAGCGGGGATCGCGTTTATATCGCGGGCGGGCTGAACAAGGCCACAGTATTCATGCGTCGTCTCATGCCCGATTCTGTCATGGTGAAAATGACCAAACTCTTTTACTCCGAAACGGATCCTGCGGACCGCAAGCGGGATGTCGGCGACATCGCGGCAAAAGCAGCGGACAAGGCCTAGCGGTTACTGATGGCCAAGCACACGACCGTCGAGCCTCTCGTGCAGGAAGCGCGCGAGGCCGGACTGCACTATAGCTCCGACACCGACGCCGGATTCACGCGCCGGCTGCAAGGCAAGCATTTCGTCTTCTTCGACACCAAGGGCGCGCGCATTCGCGACGAGGATACCATCAACCGCATCCGTAAGCTGGCCATTCCGCCGGCCTACAAGAATGTCTGGATCTGCCCGGACCCGCGCGGGCACCTTCAAGCAACGGGCCGGGATGATCGGGGCCGCAAGCAGTACCGCTACCACCCCTTTTGGCGGCAGCAGCGGGATGAGACCAAATTCGAGCACATGCAGAAGTTCGGCCAGGCATTGCCGAAGGTTCGACGGCGCGTTCAGCGCGACCTGCGCCGTCCGGGCATGCCGCGGGAAAAGATCCTGGCCACCATCGTCCGGCTGCTCGAGACCACGGTCATCCGCGTCGGCAACGACGAATACGCGCGCGAGAATCATTCCTACGGTTTGACGACCATGCGCAACCGCCATGTGGAGGTGAAGCGGGGTGACATCACCTTTTCCTTCCGCGGCAAGAGCGGCAAGCATCACCAGATCGAGCTGCACGACGCGCGCCTGGCGAAGATCATCCATACCTGTCAGGAGATGCCCGGGCAGGCGCTCTTTTCCTGTCTGGAGGACGGCGAGACCCGGCACATCGGCTCGCAGGACGTGAACGATTACCTGCGTGAGATTACGGGAAGCGACTTCACGGCGAAGGATTTCCGCACTTGGATTGGCACGGTGTTGGCGGCAACCGCGTTTCAGGAATTCAAGGGCGTGGTGAGCGACAAGCAGGCGCGCAAGAACGTCAACATGGTCATCGAAAGCGTCTCGAAGATCCTGGGCAACACGCCCGCCGTCTGCCGCAAGGCGTATGTGCACCCGGAGATCATCCAGTGCTATCTGGAGGGCGAGACGGTCGAGTCGCTCCGGCAGCGGGTGTCCGAGGATTTGCGGAAGTCGCTCACGAAGCTCAAGCCGGTCGAGACGGCGGTGCTGGCGCTCTTGCAGCGCCGATTACAGGCCGCGACGCGGAAATCGAGCGCGAAGCTGAAGCGGCTGTAGGCGATCTCCGTTTCTGCGATCCGTCCTCGCTTGTTGAGGCCCGAGAAGACCGAGAGAAAACAGGTGGCCGGCATCGGGCTGATCCCGGCTACCGACGCAGCCCAGCTCGCAAGCGTTCCATGATCTTTCTACAGAGCAACCGCCCTTACAGACTGCCTCGCTCTTCGCCCATAGCGTTCGGATAGTCGAAGACGCTCCGAGGTAGCCGGCGATGTCCCCATCGCCGGAGCGAGCAGCGCGAGCGGAACGGAAACGCGACTTTCTTTCGCAAGCCCACAGCGCGTCCGCAAGCGATTGAATTCCGCCCGCTGCTGCGGCTTCCGGCGAGCAACATCGCCGGCTACCTTGAAGCCCTACACCGCCTTCTCTTCCATCTTTTTCGCGGTGGCGCGCTTGCACCAAAGCTTGCGGCCCTTGAACTGGATGCCGTTGAGCTTGGTGGCGACGAGGTCCGCGTGCTCCTCGGCGATGTCGACGAAGGCCTGCTTCGCTTGCAGGCGGATGACGCCCACCGCCTCTTTCGGCAGCTTGGTCAGGCCGACAATGACCCCCACGATGTCGCCGGGCTGGACGCCGTGCTCGCGGCCGAGGCCGAGCGTCAGGCGGGCCATGCCGGCTTCGTGGGAGGTCTCGCCCGACGTGCGGCTGGCGTGGGCGCCCGGCTCCCGGCGCTCGCTTTTCCGCTCGCGGTCATTCCCGAGCTCACTTTGCCGCTCGCGATAATCGTCGCGCTCCCGGCGATCCTCGCGCGGTGCCCGGTCGCGGCTTGGGAGGTCCTCCCCCATCTTGCCGGAATCGGGCCGCGACCCATGGGCGGCAGCCGGTTCCTCGCCGGTGAGCAGATGAATGAGCGCCGAGGCGATATCGGTCGCGGCAAAACCCTGGTCGAGGAGCCGGGAGATAAGCGCGTCCTGCTTCTCGTACGCGTTCTCCTCCAGCGTCTGGCGCAGCGTGTCGTAGAAGACGTTCGCCCGCTTGGCTTCGACCTCCTCCTCGGTCGGCACCCGTTCGCGCCGGATCTTCGCGCGCGTGAATCGGATGATGTTCTGCATCTTGTAGAGCTCGCGCCCGGAGACAAAGGTGATGGCGCGCCCGCTCCGGCCTGCGCGACCGGTGCGGCCGATCCGGTGGATGTAATCGTCGCCGTCGTGCGGCAGGTCGTAGTTGAACACGACCTCGAGGTCGTCCACGTCCAGGCCGCGCGCCGCCACGTCGGTGGCGACGAGGAATTCGAACCCACGCTTGCGGAACTTGGCGATCACCCGCTCGCGCATCGTCTGGGTCATGTCGCCGTGCATCTTGTCGGCCGAGTAGCCGCGCGCCGCCAGGTGCTCGGTCAACTCGTCGACCATCATTTTCGTCGCGCAAAAGATGATGCTGAACCGGATATCGTGCACATCGATCAGCCGACAAAGCACCTCCAGTTTCGAGCGGCGATCCACCTCGTAATAAACCTGGTCGATGGCCGGCAGCGTGAGCGCCTGCGACTCGATCGTGACGTTGACCGGGTTCTTGGTGAACGACTTGATCAGCTCCTGGATCGGACGCGGCACGGTGGCGGAAAAGAAAACCGTCTGACGCTCGCTCGGCGCCTGCTGCAGGATGGTGCGGATATCGTCGACGAATCCCATGTCGAGCATGCGGTCCGCCTCGTCCAGGATGACCATCTTCACCCGATCCATCGCCAGCGTCCGGCGGTTGAGGTGATCGAGGATGCGGCCCGGCGTGCCGATGATGATCTGCGCACCGTCACGCAACCCGCGCAGTTGCCGCTCGTAGGACTGGCCGCCGTAGATGGGAATTTCGCGCACGCCCCGCTTGTAGTGGGCCAGCTTGGCGACCTCCTCCGCCACCTGCACGGCCAGCTCGCGGGTGGGGCACAGGATCAGCACCTGCGGCGCGCGCACAGCCACGTCCACCTTCTCGATGGCGGGGAGCGCAAAGGCGGCCGTCTTGCCCGAGCCGGTTTGCGATTGCCCGACGACGTCCGCACCGGAGAGCAGCGCCGGGATGGCTTGGGACTGGATGTGGGACGCCTCTTCAAAGCCCATCTGGGCCACGGCCTTGAGCAACTCGGGCGAGAGGCCCAGCTCGGCAAACGATTTTTTCTGCATCTCCAGTTGTAGGCGGTTGGGGGCGCATTGCCACATTTTAGGCGGATCGCTCATGCCCTTGGCGCCAATTAGTGTTCGCACCGCCTGATGTGCCGCTTACTCTTGACGCGTGGCCGCCGAGTCCCCGAACTCTTCCGAGCATCCCGCTCCGGAGCCGCCCATCATGGATGTGGGCAACTCCCCTATTGTCGGCGATGCCGGCGATTTCTCGCCTGATTTCTCGGAGGAGCTTCATGGCCCGGAGTTGGAGTTGGACAATATCGTACCGAGCCACGGCTACCAGTTGACGCCCCTGGTCGGACTCGGGGGATCGGCGGGGTCGATCTC
>CAJCIA010000260.1 GCA_903970275.1 Betaproteobacteria bacterium | reverse complement strand
CAGGACCCGGCGGTCATAGACCGCCGCTACAGAAGGCGCTTGCCTTCCTGCGCCGTGACGGTTACTCTGGTGCCGGTTTTAGTGAGCACCCGCTCATCGATTGGCCCGTTCGCACGAGCCGGATCGCCCCCTTTGTTGTCTTTCGATGAGAGATCGTTTTAGGGCCTACAATTCTCATCGACCCTGGCGCCGGCCTCGCCCGCGCCTCGAAAGACATCATGATCACCGTTACCGACGACACGACCCCTGCAACCACGCCTCGTTTTAGCGACCTCGCCCTTGGCGAGCCGCTCCAGCGCGCCCTGCAGGAGAAGAACTACACCATCCCCTCGCCCATCCAGGCGCAGACCATCCCGCACTTGCTGGAAGGCCGCGACCTCATCGGCATTGCGCAGACCGGCACGGGCAAGACAGCCGCCTTCGCGCTGCCCATCCTGCACCGCTTCGCCGCGCATCCGCGCCGCCTCTCTCCCAAGCGGCCCCGCGCCCTCATCCTCGCGCCGACGCGCGAGCTGGCCATCCAGATCGGCCAGAGCTTTGCCGCCTACGGCAAGCACCTGAAGCTCTCCCACCTCACCGTCTTTGGCGGCGTGAACATCAATCCGCAGATCCACGCCCTGCAACGCGGCATCGACATCCTCATCGCCACCCCGGGCCGGCTGATGGACCTCGCCAGCCAGCGCTGCGTCTCCTTCGAGGACGTGGAAGTTTTTGTGCTCGATGAGGCTGACCGCATGCTCGACATGGGCTTCATCAACGACGTCCGCAAGATCGTTTCGCGGCTGCCGTCCCAGCGCCAGTCGCTGCTTTTCTCGGCCACCATGCCGCCCGCGATCCAGGAACTAGCCGCCTCCATGGTTCGTAACCCGCAGCGCGTCGAAGTCACGCCTGCCGCCACCACTGTGGAACGCATCGAGCAGCAGGTCTGCCATGTGGAGCACGGCCAGAAACGCGCCGCACTCGCCCACTTCATCCACGCGCATCCGGAGGGCCTCGTGCTCGTTTTCGTGCGCATGAAGCACATGGCCAACAAGCTCGTCGAGCAGCTCGGCAAGGACGGCATCCGCGCCGAAGCCATTCACGGCAACAAGTCACAGGCCGCCCGTCAGCGCGCGCTGGAAAATTTTCGCACCGGCCGCAGCCGGGTGCTCGTCGCCACCGACATCGCCGCGCGCGGCATTGACGTGAAGGGCATTTCGCTCGTCCTCCAGCATGACCTGCCCGAGGAGCCGGAATCCTACGTCCACCGCATCGGCCGCACCGCCCGCGCAGGCAAGGAGGGCAAGGCTATCGCATTTTGCGGACCCGACGAGCGTCACCTGCTGCGTGATGTGCAGCGCACCATCCGCCAGACCGTGCCGGTGCTCGAGGGACTGCCCTTCTGCTCCGTCGTCAGCGCGGAGACGCTGGAGCGCGACAGCTCGCCCCGCAGCGGATCGCAAGGCGGAGGCCGCTTTGGTTTCCGTCCCGCGCGTCGCGGCAACCAGCCGCCCGCCCACGGCCGCTCCGGTTCCCGCTTCGGCCGCGGCGGCATCGATCGGCGATAAGGCGCTGGTTCAACAGGATGGGGATCATCGATCCCCCGCTTCTTCTGTCGATCCTGCTCCGCGCTCGGCCAAGGGAGCTTTTGATAGGATTAATAAGATTAAAAGGATTGGAAATGCGGCGGCAGCCTTTTCCCCAATCTTATGAATCAAATTAATCCTATCTAATTCCCCGCCCGCTCAAAAGAGCCGCACCATCTGTCGATCCTGCCCCGCGCCCGGCCAAGGGAGGTTGGATAGGATTAATAAGATTAAGAGGATTGGAATGCGGCAGCAGCCTCTTCCCCAATCCTATGAATCATATTAATCCTATCTAATTCCCCGTCCGTTCAAGAAGAGCCGCACCATCTGTCGATCCTGCTCCGCGCTCGGCCAAGGGAGCTTTTGATAGGATTAATAAGATTAAAAGGATTGGAAATGCGGCGGCAGCCTTTTCCCCAATCCTATGAATCATATTAATCCTATCTAATTCCCATGCCCGCTCAGCGAGACCAGCACCACGCCCACGCAGGTCAGCGCCACGCCGGACCAGCCGCGCCAGTCGAGTCGCTCGCGCAGGAAGAGCATCGCGCCGATCACGATGAGCAGCGGGCTGATGCCCTCCATCGGCATTAGCTGGCTCAAGTCGACCCGCGCCATGGCGCCAAGCCAAAGCAGGAACCAGATTGTCATCGTCGCGATGCCCAGCGCCATCTGGCCTTGCCAACCCGGCACGTTGTGCTCACGGCGCGACATCGCGCGCTTGAGATAAATCTGGCCCGCCACCAGCGCCAGCTGCGAGACCAGCACCAGCGTCCACGTCAGCGCGCTCATACTTTTTCCTCCGCCTGCGCGACCGATTGCGCCAGCAGCAGAATGCCCAGGATGATGACGGTGATGCCGGCGATTCGCAGCGGCCCCAGGTGCTCGTGCAGGAAGAGCCACGAGCCGACCGGCACGAAGATGTGCACCCCATTCGTCAGGCTGAACGCCAGCCCCAGCGGGAGAAAGCGCAGTGCGTAAAGCCAGCTGCCCAGGCTGGAGCAAAAGGCGATAATGCCCGCCCAAGTCCACCAGTCGCGCAGTTCATTGAAGCCGAGCCAGGCGCCGACCGAGGTATCGCCCCGGCTGCTGTCCGCGCCAATCTTGAGCAGGATCTGCGCGGCCGCAGTGAGCAGCACCGTGAGCAGGATCTGGAAATAGGGATTCCAGAAAAAGCCTCGCGCCGGCTTGGGCGTCAGCAGCGTTGGCGCGGAATCGTGCATGCGGGAGAATGGAGGCGGAAGACGCCGGAGTCGAGCGCCGCGCGCAGCTACGCTTTCGCTCGTGGGGCGTACGCGTGCGTCCGTGATGCACTGCCGCTTCGACTCCTAAACGCGAGGATGGCCGCGAAAGGTGGCGATGATGAAAAGCCCCAGAAACGCCAGGCAGAGCAACTTGGCGGCGACGGCAGCAAATCCCACCAACCCGAGAAAACCCAGGAGTGCGGCGATGACGGCAAGAGCAAAAAAGAAATAAGCAAACTCCAGCATGCGCAGCTCTATGCTGAAAACGCGCCAGTCTTTCGGTATTGCTCGAAGCTGCTGCGGGGGAACATTTAATCGGTATCAAAGTCCCGTTGCGGAGTGCGAAATCGCAAGCATTATGCTTAGGCTGTAGGGCAGGTGCGGTGCATTTTGCGTGGCGGTTGATGTTCGCAGGCGAAAGTTCCGCCCTTATAATTTCCTCAGGCCCAATGCGTTCCGCTCTGCTTCCCACTTGGCACATGCCCTGCAATCATTAGCCGCTATGCATTCAATTTGGAAAGGCGCCATCAGCTTCGGGCTCGTCAATATTCCCATCGCCCTGTTCTCCGGCATCAAGCGCAATGAGGACATCCACTTCAACATGCTGCGCAAGTCCGATCAGAGCCGCATCCGCAACAAGCGGGTGGCCGAGGCCGACGACAAGGATGTCGCCTGGGATGAGATCGTAAAGGGCTACGAGTACGAGAAGGGCAAGTATGTTGTCATGAGCGAAGAGGAGATGGGCAGCGTGGAGCTCAAGTCCACCCGCGTGATGGATATCTCGAGCTTTGTCGAGATCGCTGAAATTGACCCCGTTTATTTTTCCACGCCCTACCTGATCCAGGCGGAAAAAGGCGGCGAGAAAGCTTACGGCCTGCTTGCCGATGTGCTCGAGGATACAAAGACCGCCGCCATTGCCAAGGTGGTGCTGCGCGGAGGGCGCGAGCACCTTGTGGCCGTCATGGCGCGGCAGAAACGGCTCGTTGCCGATGTGCTCTATTTTCACGAGGAACTTCAGCCCGTCACCGTGGTCTCCGCACCGGAAGGCAAGGTGCAGGACCGCGAGCGGGAGATGGCGCGCAAGCTCATCGACTCCATGAAGGCGGAGTGGAATCCCGACGCGTACAAGGACGATTACGAGAAGGCGTTGAAGGATCTCATTCAGCGCAAGCTCTCCGGTAAGAAGATCGTCGCGCCCAAAACACCCACGAGCCGGCCCTCCAACGTCATCGATCTGGTGGATATCCTTCGCCAAAGTCTTGATCAAAAAGGCGGCGGGAAATCGGTCGAGAAATTGGGCAAATCGAGCGGCCACAAAGCGGCGCGGAAGGCTTCCAAATCCGTATCAAAGCAGCGAAAGGCGGCCTAGTGACTTGCAAGTTTGTCTGGACAGCTCGAGCAAAATGCATTGCGCACCAGCTACCATCGTAAATAACTCCTTGGTGCTCAGCTGCTTTGGAAGCTATAGCTAATGGCACATGCGCTGCAGGCCATGACCAACCTCAACCAACCTACTTGTATATGAAAACATCGAACCTACTTCTCACTTGTCTTACTGCAGTCGCTTTCACTTTGGTGCCCGTCACACGCGCTTCTGCTGACGTCTCCACGTCGGACAAAACCTTCGTCAAGAAGGCTGCCGTCGGCGGCATGGCCGAGGTCGACATGGGCAAGATGGCGGAGGAAAAAGGCTCCAGCCAGGACGTGAAGGATTTCGGGGCGATGATGGTCAAGGACCACACGCAAAACAATGATGACCTGGCCGCTCTCGCCAAGACAAAGGGCCTCATGGTTCCCGAGAAGCTCGACGCCATGCACCAGAAAATGGCCGACAAACTCAGCAGCATGTCCGGTGCGGAATTCGACAAGGCCTACATCAACGACATGGTCATGGGCCACGAGAAGATGCTCGAACTGATGAAGAGCGAGGAATCCTCCAGCGACGCCGACCTGAAGGGCTTTGCCACCAAGACGGCCGACACTGTCCAGATGCACCTCGACAAGGCCAAGCAGATCCAGGGGCAGATGAAATAACGGAAGCTCTCTTCCGTCCTACCTCTTGCAGAGCCCGACGCCGAACTGGCGTCGGGCTTTGTTTTTACGTAAACCTTCCCTGTGCCGCGGTCTCCCAGCATCGGCCTTAGCCACCCGGCCGATCCTGCGCCCGCGCAGCCACGCGGTCCCTTCCGGCGCTTCTTTCGCGCCCTGGGCCCCGGGCTGATCACCGGCGCGGCTGATGACGATCCGTCCGGGATCGTGACCTACTCAATCGCCGGGGCGCAGCTCGGCACCACACTTCTCTGGACGGCGCTGCTCAGTTTTCCCCTGATGTGCGCCGTACAGATGATGTGCGCGCGCATTGGCATGGTCACCGGAGTGGGGCTGGCGGCCGCGCTGAAGCAAAAGTTCCCCGGGTGGGTCCTCGGCGCGATGGCGGCCGCGCTTTTCCTGGCCAACGCGATCAACATCGGCGCCGATCTGTCCGGCATGGCCGAGGTGACGAACCTGCTGACCGGCGCCAACAAGAGTCTCTTCGTCGTGCTTTTTGGCGCGGCGATTCTTTTCGGCACCATTTACTTTCGCTATACGCGGCTGGCCGCCGCCTTCAAGTGGTTCGCCGCCGTTCTCTTCGCCTACGTAATCGCCGGTTTTCTGGTCAAGCCCAACTGGGGGCACGTGCTGCGCGCCACCTTTATCCCCAGCTGGCCCCACAGCCATGCGGAATGGTCCACGCTGGTGGCCATCTTCGGCACCACCATCAGCCCCTATCTCTTCTTCTGGCAGGCCGCGCAGGAAATCGAGGAGGAAAAAGCCAAGGGGCACACCACGGTGGCGGCCCGCCGCAACGCCTCGCTGAGCGAAATCCGCACGCGCAAGCTCGACGTGGGCACCGGGGGCTTCTTCTCCAACCTGATCATGTACTTCGTGATCCTCACCACGGCAATGACGCTGCACGTCCACAACATCACGCACGTGGAGAGCACCCGCGACGTGATTTCCGCCCTGCAGCCGCTGGCCGGACGCTTTGCCACGCTGCTGTTTGCCGTCGGCATCATCGGTGTCGGTTTCCTCGCCATTCCCACCCTGGCAGGCTCGGCGGCCTACGCCTTCAGCGAGATTTTTCGCTTCCGGCAGGGCCTCGACGAAAAGCTCAGCCGGGCGCGTGCCTTTTACGGCGTGATGGGCCTGGCCATCGCTCTCGGCGTGGCTCTCACCTTCACGCCGATCAAGCCGGTCGACGCGCTCTACCTCACCGCGGTGATCAACGGCGTGCTCGCGCCCCCGTTGCTGGTTGGCATTCTCTGTGTCGCCTGCGACCGCACGATCATGCAGGGCCAGCCCAGCTCGCGGCTCGGATTGTGGGCGGTCGGCCTGACCACTGTCGGGATGGCCTTTGCGGCCGTCGCTCTTTTTACCCTCTGAACTTACGCAAGCCCCCTTGCCAGAACAATTCAGACGGGTTAGCCTGCCGCCGTTCATGAAGCTGCTGGCCTACTCCCCCTGGGATATTGTTCCCGTGCTGTGCGGGTTTGCGCATCTCGCGTTTGTGCTCACGTTCTTCGCCGTCTTTCCTTACGCGCCGTGGTGGCTGCTCATCGGCATGGGGCTTGCCTATTCGGTCAGCATCTCGTGGAACATCAACGGCATCTCGCACAATTTCCTGCACAATCCTTACTTTCGCTCGCACCTCTTCAATCGCGTTTTCAGCCTGGCGGAATCGCTGAGCATGGGCTTCTCGCAGACCTTTTACGAGTACGTTCACCAGCGCCATCACATGGGCAACAGCGACCGGCCCGACGAACAGGGCGAGACCATCGATTGGCTTTCCATCTATCGGCACGGCCACGACGGCGAGGCGGAGAATATCTTCAGCTACGTTTTCCTCAGCTATTTTCGGGACGATCCCAAGGTGATCTACCGTGAGATCGCGCGCAAGAATCCGGACGACGCCTTCTGGGGCATCTTTGAGATTGCCGCATTCCTCAGCTTCTTCGTCGTCATGGGCATCGCGAACTGGCACTTCATTGTCTTCTTCTTGCCCTTCTATTATCTCGGCCACTGCCTCTCCTACCTCAACGGTTACTACCTCCACTTTGGCGGCAATCCCGACAAGCCGATCGCCTGGGGCGTGAGCAGCTATCACAAGATTTACAACTGGCTTTGGTTCAACAACGGCTATCATGCCGAGCATCATTTCCGCCCCAAGATGCACTGGACCAAGATGCACGACTTTCACCTCAAGATCGCCGAGGAGCAACGCCGCGAGGGCGTGCGGGTGATCGTCCCTCCCCATGCGCTGGGCTTCCTGGACCCCAGCCTGCCGGAAAAGAGCCGCCCGCTGATGGGCGAGAGCCGGTTGCCGAACAACGCCACGCCTGCGCAAGGCTGATCGCTGCGACTTAACGGTGCGTTCCTCCTGACCATGCACAAGCAAGTCTTCCTTTCCCGCGAAGCCGCCAGCGCGCTCGACTTTCCCGTCGCACCGCTCGTCGCGCCGGTCTCGCCCGCCGCGGGAGTCGAATCAATCGCGGCGGTCGAGACCTCCTTCGGCCGCGCCATCGTGGCCAACCGCATCCCGCACGCCGAGGCGGAAGCATGGGCGCGCTGCCTCCAGCACGTCGCCAACGACCATCGCTACTACGAGCTGACCCACGAGTCGCTCAACCACCAGTTCGAGCATTACTACCTGCTGCTGCAGGATCGCTCCGGCGCCACGCGCGCCATCCAGCCCTTTCTCATTGTCGACCAGGATCTGGCCACCGGCCTTCCTGGTCCAATACGCCGCGGGTTGCAGCAGGTGCGCGGGAAATTTCCCGCCACCCTTTTCATGCGCATGCTCATGGTCGGCTGCTCGGCGGGCGAGGGCCATCTCGTACGCGACGTGCAGGGCGACGACGCCTGGGTCGCGCGCGCGTTGGGTGAAGCGCTGCAGCCGGTCGCGCGGGCCTTGCGGGCGCGGCTCATCGTCTTCAAGGATTTCCCGCAAACCTATCGCGCGCCGCTGGCCGCCCTGAAATCCCACGGCTACGCGCGCGTCCCCAGCATGCCGGGCTCCAGCCTCGACCTGAAGCCGTTCCGCAGCTTCGAGGATTACCTGACCAATCTGCTCAGCAAGAAAACGCGCAAGAACCTGCGCCTGAAATATCGGCAGGCCGCCGCGGGCGCAAAGACCGAGATGCAGGTGGTCGATGATGTCGCGCCGTACATCGACGAGATCTTTCCGCTCTACCAGCAGGTCGTGCAGAAATCGCGCTACAAGTTCGAGGAGCTGACCAAGTCCTACTTCCTCAACCTCGGCCGCACCATGAAGGACCGCACCGTGTTCTTCATCTGGCGCCAAAACGGCCGCGCCGTCGCCTTCAGCTCCTGCGTGGTGCACGAGGGCGTGCTGCGCGATCACTACATCGGCCTCGACTACGCCGTCGCGCTCGAGTCGCATCTCTATTTCGTGACCTGGAAGGACATCTTCACCTGGGCGATCGAGAACGGCTGCCACAGCTACTACAGCGCGCCGCTCAACTACGAGCCCAAGTACCACCTGCGCCATGATCTCGTCCCGCTCGATCTTTACGTCCGCACCGTCACCGACTGGGTCAACCCCCTCTTTGGCCGCGCCATCCGCTATCTTGAGCCCACGCGCTACGACCCGATGATCCAGAAGTTCGCGAACGCGCACGAACTCTGGTGACAATTCCTCCGCAGTAGTAAAGCGCATCTCCTCACCACGAGATATTGAGCGACCGACCGGCCTCAGTGGCAGCCGGCGACCTCCGGGCGCCGGAGGGAGCAACGTGAGCGAAACCTAAGCTCAGGAGTCGTCCCTTAGGCCCCTGCATTCCGGTCGCTGCGCTCCCTCCGGCGCCCGGAGGTCGCCGGCTACCTTCGGAAGGA
>CAJCIA010000259.1 GCA_903970275.1 Betaproteobacteria bacterium | reverse complement strand
TTCGCTCCCTCCGGCGATGGGGACATCGCCGGCTACCACGGAGCGTTGGCGCTTGAGGCCGGCTTCTGCTTTGGGCCGGACGGAAGTTGCCTTGGCGTGCACCGCGAGAGAGAGCCGGCGCTTGAGGCCGGCTTCTGCTTTGGGCCGGACGGGGCCGAGGTTTCCACGAAGCATGTTCATCTCAGTTTCAGCGTCGCCAGCGCCATGAGCGAGGCGAGCAGTCCCATGATCCAGAAACGGACTGTGACGGTGGTTTCGTTCCAGCCCTTGAGCTCGAAATGGTGGTGCAGCGGCGACATGAGGAAGACGCGCTTGCCGGTGAGCTTGAAGGAGGCGACCTGGATGAGGACGGAGCCGGCCTCAAGGACGAAGACGCCGCCCGCGATGATGAGCGCGAGCTCCTGGTGCACGCAGATGGCGATGACGCCGAGCACGCCGCCAAGCGAAAGCGAGCCGGTGTCGCCCATGAAAACCTGCGCCGGATGAGCGTTGAACCAAAGGAAGCCGAGGCCGCTGCCCGCGAGCGCGGCGCAAAAGACGCCGAGATCGCCCGCGCCGCTGACCGGCGGGAGGAGAAGGTAGGTGGCGATGCGGACGTTGCCGGCCACGTAGCAGAAGATGGCGTAGGTGACGAAGACGCTGACGGAGCAGCCAATGGCGAGGCCGTCGAGGCCGTCGGTGAGGTTCACCGCGTTGGACGTGCCCATGATGACGAGCGCGAAGAAAAGCGCGGTGAAGATGCCCATGTCGACCGCGAGCGGCGACTTGAGGAACGGGATGTAGAGGCTGCTGAACTCGCCCGCGTAGTTAGCGAAGTAGCGCAGAAAGAGGCAGACGAAGAGCGCGAGCAAAAGCTGGGCGACGAGCTTCTGCCAGCCGCGGATGCCCTTGGAGTTTTTCTTCGCGACCTTCTCGTAATCGTCCGCAAAGCCGATGAGGCCGAGATAGAGCATGGAGCCGAGCGCGAGCCAGACGAGGTGGTTCGACGGGTCACACCAGAGGAGCGAGCTGATGGTGACGGTGACGAGGATGAGCAGGCCACCCATGGTGGGCGTGCCTTTCTTGCTGCTGTGCAGATCGGCGAGTTCGCGCACCTCCGACTTCTGGCGCAGCGGCTGGCCGAGCTTGAGGCGGGTGAGGATGAGGATGATCCACGGCCCAAGCGCGAAGGAGAGCAGCAGCGAGGTGAGCGCGGCGGCGAGCGCACGAAAGGTGTCGTAGCGAAAAACGTTGAGCCCGCCGAATTCACTGGAGAAACGCGAGAGGTAGTAAAGCATCAGCGCGTCTCCTCCGCGGCGAGACCGGCGACGAGTTTCTCGAGGCCCATGAAGTGGGAGCCCTTGACCAGCACGGCATCGCCCTCCTGCAGGTGGGCGCGCAATTGCGCGGCGGCCTCGTCCGCGTCCAGCGCGAGCAGAATGCGGGAGGCCGCCATGCCACCGGCAAGCGCGCCGTCGCGGCAGGCCTCGGCATGCGGGCCGGCAGTGATGAGGAGCGCGAGATCCTGCTGCGCGGCGAATTCGCCGATGCCGAAATGCAGCTCGGCGGCGTGCCGGCCGAGCTCGCCCATGGAGCCAAGCACGGCGAGTCGGCGCGTGGCGTCGGGGAACTCTGCGAGGGCGAGTAGCGCGGCGCGCATGGAGGCAGGGTTGGCGTTATAGGCGTCGTTGATGATCGACGCGCCGCGCACCTTGACCACCTGCATGCGCGCGCCGGGCACGGTGACCGACTCGAGTCCAAGCGCGATTTCCTCTAGGGAGAGGCCGCACTCGACGCCGACGGCCGCGGCGAGCAGCGCGTTGGCGGCCATGACGCGGTTATAGAACGGGAGCTTCACCGGCGCGGATTCGGCGCCGTGGCGCAGGTTAAAGGCGAGACCGGCCTCGGTGATGCGCAGGTCGTCCGCGTGGAAGTTGGCCTCGGGCCGCGAGCCGACCCAGATGACGCGGGCGGTGGTGCGCGAGGCGACGGTGCGGCTCCACTCGTCGTCGCTGTTGAGGACGGCGACGCCGTTGGAGGGCAGTGCGGCGATGAGCGCGGCTTTTTCCTCGGCGATGGCAGCCTGGCCGGAGAAGAACTCGATGTGCGCGGGCCCGATGCTGCTGATGACGCCGATGCTGGGCGCGGTCATGGCGGCGAGCGGCGCGATCTCGCCGGGATGGTTCATGCCCATCTCGATGACGGCGTATTCGTCCTCCTCGTCCAGACGGATGAGCGTGAGCGGCACGCCGATGTGGTTGTTGAGATTGCCCTCGGTGGCGAGCGTGCGGTAGCGGATGCGCAGGACGGCGGCGATGAGTTCCTTCGTGCTGGTCTTGCCGCTGCTGCCGGTGACGCCGATGGTGCGGACCGACAGGAGGCTGCGGTAGGTGCCGGCGAAACGCTGCAGCCCCTCGAGCGTGTCGGGGACCTCGACCAGGCCGAGGCCGGCGGGCGCATCGGGCGGGCGGGTGGAGATGAGCGCGGCGACGGCGCCATGCTGGCGCGCCTGCGGCACGAAGGTGTGGCCGTCGAAGCGATCGCCGCGCAGCGCGACAAAGCAATCGCCCTGCGCGAGCGTGCGCGTGTCGGTGTGGAGGCGCGTGACGGCGAGGGCGGGATCGCCCTGGAGCACGCGGCCGCCAGCGAGGCGCGCGACCTCGGCGAGGGTGGTTTGCCTCACCCGTTCCTCCGGCGCAGGAATTCCTGCACGACGAGGCGGTCGTCGAAGGGATGGAACTGGCCCTCGATTTCCTGCGTGGTCTCGTGGCCCTTGCCTGCGACGCAGACGACGTCGCCGGGCCGCGCGAGCGCCAACGCATGCGCGATGGCCTGGCGGCGATCCGGCTCGGTCTGGTACTTCGATTCCCACTGCGGGTCGGCCACGCCGGCCTTCATGTGCTCGAGGATGCCTTCGATGCTTTCGTTGCGCGGATTGTCGGCGGTGAAGATGGCGTAGTCGGCGCCCTCGACGGCGGCGCGGGCCATGAGCGGGCGCTTGGCCGCGTCGCGATTACCGCCGCAACCGAGCACGACGATGAGCCGGCCGCGGGCGATGCCGCGCAGCACGGCGAGAACCTTGCGCACGGCGTCGTCGGTGTGCGCGTAGTCGACGACGGCGAGGACGCCGTCAGGCGACATGAATTTCTCCAGCCGGCCGGGCACCTGCGGCGTGTCGCGCAGCCGCTCGAGGATGAGCGCGGGCGCGACGTCGAGGGCAAGCGCACCGCCGACGGCGGCGAGCGCGTTGGCCACGTTGTAGGAACCGATGAGCGGGAGCTCGAACTCGTGCGGATGGCCGTTGATGTGGAGCGTGCCGCGGGTGCCGAGGGCATCGACTTCCAGGCCGCTGGCGATGAGCTGCGCACCGCGGGCACCGCGCACGCTGTAGGTGATCGAGCGGACGCCGCGCGGGAGCCAGCGCGCGAGCTTGGCGCCGTATTCGTCGTCGAGATTGAGCACGGCGGTGCCGCGATTGAGCGTGCGCGCGACATTAGTGAAGAGGAGCTTCTTGGCCTCAAAGTAATTCTCCATCGTGCCGTGATAATCGAGATGGTCCTGCGTGAGGTTGGTGAAGATCGCGACCTGGAACTCGATGGGCAGCACGCGGCCCTGGTCGAGCGCGTGGGAGGAGACTTCCATCACCGTGCTGCCGCAGCCGGCGCTCTTCATCTGCGCGAGGAGCTCGTGGAGATCGAGCGACTCCGGCGTGGTGCGCGCGGCGGGCAGCAAGCGGTCGCCGATCTCATAGCGCACGGTGCCGATGAGGCCGACGGGTGCACCGGGCTCGGCGAGCAGATGCTTGAGGATGAAGGTGGTGGTGGTCTTGCCGTTGGTGCCGGTGACGCCGACCATCTTCATCGCGCGGTCGGGCCGGCCGAAGAAGGTGGCGGCCATGGTGGCCATGGCCCGGCGCGCGTCGGCGACCTCGATGAAGGTCGGGCCAGCGGCGGTGTACTGCGGGTCCTCCAGCACAACGGCGGCGGCGCCGCGATCGGCGACCTCCGCGATGAAGCGATGGCCGTCCGTCTTCGCGCCGCGCCAGGCGAAGAACACGTCGTCCTGCTCCACGCGGCGTGAGTCGTAGCGCAGCGCATGGATCGGGCGGTCCACGGAGCCGCGGACCGACTTGACCGGCGTGTCCTGGAGGATCTCGGCGAGTTTCATGCGGAAGGGCGCGGGCGTTTTCTAGGAGAGCACGACGCGGACGCGGAGCGAGCGGACGAGCCTGGCGCAGTTAAAGGCGTTGGCGAGTGGGGGCTCGAGGCGGGCGTGGAGTTCGGCGGGCGGCTCGAAGCGCGCACGGGGAAGCTGGTGGGTCTCGCCGAGAGGGCGCGAGGAACGGGTGAGGTCGAGGGTGGGGTTGGTTGTTGTCATCATGGGGTCCACTTGGTTTTGGTGTCGGTACTGCTGGTCAAAGCGGGGGCGGAGGCCGGAGGCGTGAGCGGCTGGTCGGGCGTGAGGTTCATGATCTGCGCGACCTGCGAGGCGAGGTTCGCGAAGACGGGGCCGGAAACCTGGGCGCCGTAATAGTGCTGACCTTTCACCTTGGGATCGTCCACCATGACGAGCGCGACGAAGGCGGGATCGTCGGCGGGCATGAAGCCGAGGAAGGAGGAGACGAACTGGGTGTGCGAGTAGGCGCCATCGACGAACTTCTGCGCCGTGCCGGTCTTGCCCGCGATCTCGCCGTCGAACCCGGGCACCTTGATGTCTTTCCCCGTGCCGTCGATCATCACCTGCTGCAGCGCCTTGGTGACGGTTTGCGCGGCGTGCGGGGAGATGACCTGATGAAGGGTGTGGTTGGCGTAGGTCTCGAGCACGTTGCCGTCCGCGTCGGCGACCTGCTTGGTGAGGTGCGGGGTGACGAGGCGCCCGTTGTTCGCGATGATGCTCATGGCGGTGACCATCTGGATGGGCGAGACGGCCACTTCCTGGCCGATGGGAATGCGCGTGACGGACAGCGGCGTCCACTTGGAGACGGGCTTGAGCAGGCCGCGCGTCTCGCTCTGGTCGCCGAAGAGATTCGTGCGCTGCCCGATGCCGAAGGCGGTGGCGTATTTATAAAGGCGCTGCGCGCCGAGGTAATTGAGGCCGATCTTGGCGAAGCCGATGTTGCTCGACTTGGCCATGACTTCCATGACGGGCAGCGTGCCGTTGGGCTCGTCATCCTTGAGCGGCCGGCCGCCGTACATCCAGGGGCCGGTGCAGTCGACGAGTGTGTCGAGGCCGACGAGGCCCTCGTTGATCGCGCCGGAGAGCGTGATGATCTTGAAGATGGAGCCGGGCTCGGCCACGTCGGTCATGCACCGGTTGCGGAGGGCGTCGGGCGTGAAGGTCTTGCGATCGTTCGGGTCGTAGGTGGGGCGCGAACCCATGCCGAGGATCTCGCCGGTATGCGGATCCATGACGATGATGTAGGCGGCGTTGGGGTGGTAGGTGTCGACGATGCCGTCGAGCTTTTCCTCGACGACGTGCTGGATGGCGACGCGGATGGTGAGCGTGACATTGTCGCCATCCACGGCGGGCTGCTCGGCCGTCTGGTAGGCGGCGATTTCCTGGCGGCGCGCGTCGCGCTCAACCCAGCGCTTGCCCGGCACGCCGACAAGCAGCTTGTCGAGCGCCCGCTCCATGCCGGCCATGCCGTGGCCCGTGCCGTCATCGATGTAACCGAGGACGTGGGAGGCAAGGCTGGCGTTGGGATAGGTGCGCTCGTCGCGGTGGTCGACGATGACGCTCTTGAGCTTGAGGTCCCGCAGGCGGGCGATGGCGGGATCGTCCACGCTGAGCCCGCTGGCGAGGAGGATGGAGCGGTTCTTCGGGTTGAAGGCGTCCACGACTTTCGACAGCGGCTGGCCGAGCGCGGCGGCGATTTGGCGAAGGTGAGTACCGTCGGCTTCCATCGCTCCGTCGAGGTGGACGTCGTAGACGCGCTGGGTCTGCGCCAGGACGTTGTGGTCGGCGTCGTAGATGGAGCCGCGGACGGGGGGAACGGTCTCCACCCGCGTGTGGTTGCCGACGGCGAGCTGCAGGTACCGGGGATGCTCGACGAGCTGGATCTGGATGAGGTTGAAGGAAACGATGGTGAACCCGCAGGCGAGGAAGAGCAGAATCCAGGTGCTGCGGGTGCGGATGTCCATGGCGCGGGTTAAGGCGTGTTCGAAGCGGTGACGTGGCCGGAATCGATGTCGATATCGACGGGCACGCTGGTGCCCTTGGGCGCGAGGCGGATGCGCGGCCCGCTCAGACCTTCCATGTGGGTGATGTGCGCGAGCATGCGCGGGTCGTAGAGCGGCACGAGGGTGGAGCGCATCTGCGCGAGGCGGCGCTTGAGCTGCTCGGGTGACTTGAGCATCTCAAGATCGAGCGCGAGCGTGGTGTTATGACGCTCGATGGCCGCGAGTTTCTTGCGCAGGTCGAGCGTCTCGCTGGCGAGCCGCAGATTCTGGTTCTTGCAGAACATGTAGCAGAGCCCGAGCACGGAAAGGAACCCGAGGATGACGACCCATTTCAGGACGCCCATCCAATGGAGCGACTGGCTGTTGCGCATGCGGTTGCGGCTCATGACACGGTCTCCTCATTGCGGATCGCCACGCGCAGGCGCGCGCTGCGGGATCGCGGGTTGCGTTCAATTTCGTCCTCGCTGGGCAGAAAGCGTTTCACGTTGCGCAACAGGTGGCGCGGGTTGGGCAGGGTGTTGGGATGAGCGGGCGTGTCGAGCCACTCGGCTGCGTGCTCGCGCAGGAAGTTCTTCACCACGCGGTCCTCACCGGAATGGAAGCTGATGACGGCGAGAGTCGCGCCGGGCGCGAGGAGCTCGATGGCCTGCGGCAGTGTGTTCACGAGAGCCTCCTGCTCGCGGTTGACGGCGATGCGTAGAGCCTGGAAAACCTTCGTAGCCGGATGTACTCCTGCAGCTCGCCGGTGGGGGAGCGCCGCGGCGACCACGGCAGCCAGGTCGGCCGTGCGGTGGAAGGGCGCGACGCGGCGACGAGCCGCCAGGACCCGGACCACCCGCCTTGCCTCTCGCTCGCCGCCGTGTTCATAAAAGAGTGCGGCCAGTTCCGCTTCGGTTGAATCGTTGACCAAATCGGCTGCCGTCGGCCCGGCGCGTTGGTCCATCCGCATGTCCAGCGGGCCATCCGACTGGAAGCTGAAGCCACGCTCCGCGGTATCCAATTGCGGAGACGAAACGCCGAGATCCAAAAGAATCCCGCCATCCACCGAATTCCAGCCGTGTTGTTGGGCGCATGTTTTTAGTTCCTCAAAATTGCGTTGCTGCCAGGCGAAGCGTCCGGGCCAGCGCGCCGACAGAGCGTGCGCGGCGGGCCCGGCGGCCGCATCCCGATCCAGGGCGAGAACCTGCGCGCCGGCTTCCAGCAGCGCGGAGGCGTGACCCCCGCGGCCGAACGTGCCGTCGATCCAGCGCGCGCCGGGTTGCACCCGCGCGGCTGCCATCACCTCGGCCAATAAAACCGGAATGTGTTCGCATGTTCTCCCCTCGCCCCCGTTCATCCCGACTTCCAGCGCCACGCGGGCGCCAGCGCGGGCCGTTTCAAGCCCACCAGTTCAAAAGCATTGCGCCGCGTGAGACGCACGACGGAAGACCCGATCGCCTCCCCCGTCCCGTTCTTCTCCTCCTCGAAGCCGTAAACCATTTGTCCGCGCACAAGACTCTTGATTCTGATGTCCATCTTCCTGCTCCTCCGGTTGAGGCGGCGAACCGCCGTGATGCCGTTGCTGAGTGACAGGAAAAAGGGCATCGCTATCTCCTGGTCATTTTCCGGACCCGGCCAGCCGCTGCTGTTCGGGTCCGCCACAAATTGGTCGGGAATCTCATAGGCCCATGGCGCGCAGCGCGTCCTCCACGGTGACGGGTGCCGGCTGGCGGCTTTCCCATGCGGCCTTGTCCCAAATCTGGAAATGGTCGGAGCAGCCGACGAGCATCGCGTCCTTCTTCAGCCCGGCGGCGCGGCGAAACTGTTCCTTCACCATGATGCGCCCCTGCTGGTCGAAGGCGGTGTTCTGGGCGCTGGCCGCGAGTGCCTCAAGCGAGGCGCGCTGCGGATCGGCGGCGCGGAATTCCGCCACGCGCTCCTGCAGGCGCGAGAGCCACGATGCGGGATAGACGCGCAGGCAGGGGCTGGCGGAGCGGAGAATGAAGAGACGATTTTCGAACGGCAACTCGCGCCAGTCGGAGGGCACGGTGATCCGGCCTTTGGCATCGAAGGCATGCGTAAAGGAGTCCGTGTACGAAGCACGATAATCCGGTGTATTGTTAGCCATCTTCCCTCACTATCTCCCACTTCTCTCCACTTCTACCCACCATTATCGGCAGAGCAATCTTTTTCGGTAGCCAAATAACCTCGCTAAACGGTTGTATAACGGATGGTTAGCGGCTGGCTTGGGTTCCGGTGGGTGTCGGAGGGCTAATGCAAGGTATTAGGGAGGCTACTTGGCGAGGGGGCGGGTGCGAGATGATGGCGGCGAAAAAGAGCGGCATTCGGGCTATGCAGCGCTGCAGGTTGGGCGCAGATTGTGAGTTGTGCGGCCGGCTTAGACCGGCGAAGGCAACA
This sequence comes from Betaproteobacteria bacterium, assembly GCA_903970275.1. GTDB lineage: Bacteria > Verrucomicrobiota > Verrucomicrobiia > Methylacidiphilales > UBA1321 > JABDGH01. The sequence continues at coordinate 262 of CAJCIA010000259.1, read as the reverse complement.
GTCACGATCCCCAGGGAACATGGGAAACTAGGGAAGTCGGTCGCGTCCGGCCCAGCGCGCCCTAGAAATGATAATCCCCTCGAAGGTAGCCGCCGACCTCCGGGCGGCGGAGGGAGCGCTGCGACCGGAATGTCTTTCTTGCCCCAAGCAATTATTTTAGTGCGCGAGCAGCGGTCCATGGCTGCCGTGCAGATAAAGGATTTTTTCCGGAGCGCTGCGTTCCTGGAACAACCGTATAGAAAGAAAGATTTTCGCTTAGGCC
>CAJCIA010000258.1 GCA_903970275.1 Betaproteobacteria bacterium | reverse complement strand
TTCATTCGCTTGCGACGCTTGTGCTTCGCAATTTTGGCCTTCCGGCGTTTCTTGATTGAACCCATAATGAAAAAAGAGGCGCACGTTGTACGTACTGTCGGCTCAGTACACAACTTTATTTAGAGGATACTCGATGATTCCTTCCGCCCCAAGGTCTTTCAGCCGGGGGATGAGGTCGCGGACTTGCACTTCGTCGATAATGATTTCGACCGCCGTCCAGGCCGGATCGGCCAGGGGGGAAACGGTCGGATTGCGCAGCGCGGGCAGCATGGCGGAGAGCTTCTCCAGCATGGCCTTGGGCACATTCATCTTCAGCCCCACCTTGGTTCGCGCATTGAGCGCGCCGATGAGCAGGAGCTTCATGGCGTCGAGCTTCCGGCGCTTTTCCGGGTCGGCGGCCACCGCCTTGTTGGCGATGAGCTGCGGGTAGCTTTCGATAATGGTGTCGAGGATGCGCAGCTGGTTGGCGCGCAGGGAGGAGCCGGTTTCGGTCAGGTCGACGATGGCGTCGACCAGCTCGGGCACCTTGACCTCGGTGGCGCCCCAGGAGAATTCGATCTCGGCGCTCACGTTATGGGAGGCGAGATAGCGCTTGGTCGTCTCAACCAGTTCCGTGGCAATGCGCTTGCCCTGCAGGTCGCGCACGGTCTTCATGGGCGAGTTTTCCGGCACGGCGACGACCCAACGCGCGGGCAGGCTGGTGGCCTTGCTGTAGGCGAGGTCGCACAGGATCTCGACCTCGTGGCCGCTTTCCTGGATCCAGTCCTTGCCCGTGATGCCGAAGTCGAGGAAGCCTTGGGCGACGTAGCGGCTCATCTCCTGCGGACGCACGAGACGCGCATCGAGCTCGGTGTCGTTGATGTAGGGCTTGTACCCACGGCTGGAGGACTGCACCTGAAACCCGGCCCGGCCGAGTAGTTCGATGGTCGACGCCTCGAGACTGCCTTTGGGCAGTCCGAAGCGAAGTGGCGTCTTGAGCGGCATGGGGAGCCTGTCACTTTGGGGGCCGCGCCCACGATGTAAAGATGCGATTTTGCCTATTCCCTGACTCCCGTCGGCCGGTAGCCGTCGACCTCCGGGCGACGGAGTCAGGCGAGCGAAAGATGCTCTTGTCACTAATCGACTCCGTCGCCCGGAGGTCGACGGCTATCACCGAGCCGCGCGAATGGGGCTCAGGGCTGCGACGCCGTGGCGGCGTTACCGCTGAGCACATGATCGGCCGGGATGTGGAACTTGGTCATGATCTCCTGGTTCGTCTCGTCGATCTTCGAGGCGTCCAGCACGGCCATTTCCATCGATTCACCCGGTGCGAACTTGAAAACGTCGAAGCCGTTCACCGGGGACTTGAGCGCCGCGACCAGGTCGGCCAGCTTGCCGATTTTGACGCCGTTGACCTCCTGCACCACGCAGTCGTGCAGCATCTCGTACCCAAGGTTCACGCGTGCGGGCATGACGCCGGAAAGGACCACAATCTCCGAGCGGTCCGGCTTCACCTTGTCGATCTCGTAGTAACCGAGACGGAAGGGCGCGTGCTGGCGCCAGTTCGCGCCCCAGCTGCGGAGGAAGGCGTCGCTCAGCTTCACGAAGACGAGGCCGCCAGCCAGCACGTAGTCAGGCGGATGATCGAACGACTGCTCCGGGACGAGCTCGTCGCTGTAGTCCGCGCGCGGCAGTTGATAGTCGATCGTCTGCTCCTTGCCGTCGCGCCAGACCTTGATCTTGCAGTCTGCCCCGGCCCACTTCTGCCGGGAGGAGAGATTCTCCAGCATCATCTTGCCGTATTGCGGGTCCGCATAATCGCCCTCCGCGTCGATGTCGAAGCCATCGATCTGCAGGATGACATCGCGCGAATGAATGAGCGAGGTCACGCCCGGCTTGAGGCCCGTGTCCTTGACGATCACGCCACGAGCCGGTCCCGGCAGGCCGAGATATTGCAGCGCGAGCGGATTTTCCACCGGCTCCCAGGTAAAGTCGAAGTAGCCCAGGCCGTGGAAGGTGCCTTTCTTCCGCGCGGCCACGGTGAAGGAAATGAATGACGAGGGGACCGCGGTGACCACGTCACTGTCCTGACCGCTAGCCAGACCCAGCAGCTTGTTGCCCTGCGTAACGGCTTCGCCGGAGGACGCGCCGGAGATGGTGGAGTCAACCTTCAGCGCGGGGACGGAGACGAAACTCAGGGCAGAATTATCGACCGTCATGCGCTCGATGTCGCCGGGGCGGTTTTCCAGCCGGTCGCTGTTCCAGCGGCGGATGCGCACCTCGCCGTTCACCGGGACGGGATCGGCCAGTGCCGCGGGGGTGAGCCCGTTCCAGAAATCGGATTCGTCCGTGGTCAGCGCGGCGAGGTTGGACTGATAATCGATCCACAAAAGCCGCCCGAGGCTGAACAGGCCGCCGCCTTGCTTTTGCAGGCGAATAAGCGTCTGGTCGTTGAGGCCATCGGCAGTCGTGATAATGAGATGGCCCGGCAGCACCACGCCGGTTTTGAGGACCTTGCGCTAGGCGCGGGCCCAGGGCTGCACGTAGCTGTATTCCTTGCCGGAGATTTCCAGGTGAATGATCGCGTTTTCCCACGTGAAATCGCCGCTCCGCGGGGCTTTCAACAGCGGTTCGGCCGTCGCGCCAGAGGCAAACGTCCACGCGGCCAACGCCACGGCGATGAGCAGGCGAATGCGGTTCATAGGCGGCTCTGCGCGGGAACGCTGTAGGTGGAAAGGATGTCGGGCGTCGCCTTTTGCGCGTCAGTATGGCGCAGCACCTCGAAGTGATGATCCGGCATGAACTCGACCACGTCGAACGGACCGGTGGCCGAGGCGAAGGCCTTGGGCACGTCGCTGAGGGAGTCGATCCTCTGGCCATTGATCTTGTCCACGAGCGCCTGGCCGCGGGTGGTGAGGTTGGCGTTGACCTCGTTGTCGAGGATGGAGCTGAGCACGACCGGCTGCGGGCGCCAGTGCCCGGGATCTTCCAGGTGCCGGTAGACCAACTCGTATATCAACTCGCGGCCGCCGGACTGCGTGGTGGCCGAGCCGACGCTCTTGAGGTAATCGAGCGACAACGGGGTGAAGACGAGGCCGCCATATATATAGTAGGGCGGCAGGGTGTCGTACTGATTACCCTGTGCGTAGTCGTCGTGGTAGACCTTCACCGGCAGGTCGACGTGCGTCAGCGCGCCGTCGCGCCAGACCTCGAGCGGAATGGTAGAATTGTTCTGCGCCAGGTCGAAGGCGACCGACGCGCCGACCGTGTTGCCGTGGTAAGTGATGGTCGAGTCGTCATCCACGTCGTAGTCGCCGATCTTCATCAGCACGTCGTCGACCTTGATCAACTTCTCGGTGGAGGGGATGTCCATGACGCGATCCACGCGCACGCCGCGCTTGCTGTCTTCCGGAAGCTTCAACATGTCGCGAAAGGCGGGGTTTTGGAGCGAGACCATCTGGAGGCCGGAATCGGGCACACCGTCGTAGGTGCCGTCGGCAATGTCGGTGAGGAAGTGGCGGACCATGGTCGTCGGGATGAAGAAGCCGGTGTTCTGCAGGCCAACAAGGCCCTCGAAGGCGACGCCTACCACCTTGTCATCCTGAATGACGGGTCCACCGCTGTTACCCGGGTTGATTGCGGCGTCGGTCTGCACGGCGAGGAAGGCGCGGTTGCCGGGGTGCGCGTAGCTTTCCACCTCAATGCGCGAGACCACGCCGCGGGTGTAGGAAATCTGCTGGCCGCCGGCGGGGAAGCCGTAGGTCACCACCTGCGAGCGGACCTGCGGGAGCTCGCCGAACTGGAGCGGCTTCATCCCCTCGTAGAATTTCGGATCGTCGACCTTGAGGATGGCGAGGTCGACGTCGTGCGCGACGAACTCCACCGTGGCGAAGTAGCGCTGCGGGTCGTGATATTTGCGCACGAGCAGCTGCTTCGTCCACGCCACGACATGCGCGTTCGTCATGATCCGATTGCCGTCGATGAGGAAGCCAGTGCCCGAAGCGAAGTGGGGCGAGTCGAAGATCCACGGCGCGGCCCAGTTGGGTTCCTGGTAGGCCGTGATGATCTGCACGACCGATTTCTCAGGCTCGGAACCTTCCGGGAGCGGCGTGCCCTGTGGCGTCGCACGCGTTTCCGACGCCGAGCCGGAACTGGCTGGAGGCGGCACCGGCACCACGGGATTGCCCGGCACAACCGGCGCGGGAGCCGATGTCGACGACGGCAGGGCAGGCGTGGGAGCCACCCCGGGCGCAGCCGGAGTTACCGCGGAAGTTGGTGTTGGCGTGATCGCAGCCGGGGGGAGGGTGGTAACGCCTTCCGCCGGGGCCGTGGCGGGCCCGGTTTGCGCGGCGGAAAGCGGAAGAATCAGGATGGCCGGCAGCAGAAAAAGTGCGGCGAAAGGACGAAGTCGGAGCATGAACACGGCGACAGGCGACAAGGGTTCAAGCGTCGCCCAGAGGCGCGGGAAGTAAAGCGGCGAAGTCCTTAAAAATGTGTAGGCGCTGTCACGAAAGCTCGGCGATTTTCGTCATCATCTCATTGGCGATGGCCTGGTAATCCGGCTTGCCGCTGAAGGGGATCGACGGCCAGTACGGCCGGCCAATGACCACGCGCAGCGGTGTCCGCCGGTACGCGCCACCGCGCGACCACGCCTCATAGGTGCCGAAGACGCGGGTGGGCAGCACGCGCACGCCGGCCTTCACGGCAAGCAGTCCAGCGCCGGGCTCGGCCGGCTGCAGCGCGCCGTTTCCCGTGCGCGTGCCCTCGGGGAAAACCAGCACGGACTGGCCGCCCTTGAGCCGCTTGATAATGCCGCGCAGGCCGCTGATGTCGTTTCCCTCGCGATCGATGGGCAGCACATTGCATATCGGCAGCAGCCAACTCAGCACGGGCGGCTTGAAGAGGTCGCGGCGTCCGAGGAAATAGATCTCCTTCTCCAGCGCCCAGCCGATCGTGGTGGGATCGAGGTAGCTCGCGTGATTGCCAACGACGAGGCAGGCCTCGTCCGGGATGTTCTCCCGGCCTTCGATGGTGATGCCGTGGAACAGCTTGAGGTGCAGGCCAACCAGCGTGTAGGAAAACCGGTAAAACGGGCGCATGGCGGAAGCCGGGATTAAACCAAATTTCCAGATTTTCCAAATGACCAAGTTCAAGCGTGACACTACCGAGCATTTGCGCGGCGACGTAAATCCGCGGCATGCGATCGCACTTGGCAGTCGCCGCGGGCTTAGATAGGCGGGGCAAATCGATGCGCAACCTTTGGGGCCAACAGCTTAGTGGTAGCCGGCGCTCTCCGAGCGCCGGAGCAGCGGCGGAATCGCGTGAGTGGAAGGTAGACACCTTGTCATGGCGACGCTGCATTCCGGTCGCTGCGCTTCCTCCCGCGCTCGGAGAGCGCCGGCTACCACTGAGCATTCTCGGCAGAGCAAACGTCTTCGCCCTTGTTGGCTCTCCACGCACGGAATTTGCCGGCCGACTCAGGCTGAGAAATGCTGCCAGGTGCGCAGGACTTGGAGCGCGCGTCCGGACGCGAGCGCTTCTTCCGCCTGATGCCTGCCTTCCTCGATGCTGGCCGCCGAGCCGTGCGCCCAAGCGGCCACGGCGCCGTTGATCAGGAGCGTGTCCCGCGCGAACCCCTGTTCCTCGTTCGAGAGGATGGCCACCAGCCGCGCGGCGCTTTGCGCGGCGTCGGAAACGAGGAGCGCGCTGAGCTGCCGCAGCGGATCGCTGGCGATGGACAGCACGAACGTGGATTCGCCACTGGGTCCAGGTCGCGTTCCGCTGATCAGCGTCTCCCCGTTGGCGCTGACCTCGCCCATTTTTCTCAGGCTCGGCTGATCGTCGCCGCAGGCGATCGCATAGTGCGGACACCCCATGGCCGCGAGCGCGGCATGGTAGAGATGCACGTTTTCATCGGTGAAGACACCGACGAGCCGTGCGTCGGGCCGGGCCGGGTTGAGCAGCGGGCCGAGCAGATTGAAAACCGTACGGTGGCCATCCGCACCAAGCTGTTTACGCACCGGTGCAAGAACGGAAAAGCTGGTGTGATAAGCCGGCGCAAAGAGAAAAGCCGCGCCCACTTTCTCGAGGCACGCCTCTAGTTTATTGGGCGGAAGATCGATGCGGATACCTAGCGCCTCGAGCACGTCGGCGCTGCCCGACTTCTTCGTCAGCCCGCGGTTGCCGTGCTTCACCACCGGCACGCCCATCGCCGCGAGGATGAAGACGATGCCGGTGGAGATGTTGATCAGGTTCAGGCCGCCGCCACCGGTGCCGCAACAGTCGAGCAGGGGCTTGCCCTGCCACGAGCCGCGCACCGGTGGATCGAGGGCGCGAGGCAGAAGCGCCTCGGCACACGCCGCCAGCTCCGCAGCGGTTTCACCGCGTCGCGCCCAGGCGCGAAGGAAGGCCGCCCGCTCCTCATCTTGCGCCTGGGGATCAAGCAGGGCGGCCATCGCCCTGGCTACGTCGTCGCGGGAAAGCTCGCCCCGTGCGGCAAGCGAGGCCAGGTCGGCGAGCATCCTATGAAGCTGGGAAGGCGGTTGACGGGGCGCCTGGCTTACGGCGCGGTAAGCGCCTTTTCGATCGAGTCGGCCACGTGTTGGGCCAGTACCTGATAGCCTGCGGGTTTAAAATGAACGTTGTTCTTTGCCTGCAAATCGGCCTGCTGCGGCTGGACGGCTGCGAACAGATCGTCGATGGGAATGGAGTTCTGTTGCATGACTCCGGCGGCGATCTCGTTGTACTTCACCACGTCGGCCTCGCTGCGCATCGGGCGCAGCGGCGCATCCGGCACCGGCGTGGTCGAGGCCCAGATGAGCTTCGCCCCAGTCGCCTTCATGATCGTGACCAGTTGCTGCAGATTCTTGGCGTAGTCATCCGGCGGGACTTCATAAACCGGACCGGACGGCCCTTGCTTCAGCTGCTTGAGATCGTGCAGACCGAAATTGAAGTGGATCACGTCCCACTTCGCGGGCTGGCCATCGGTCCCGCCCATCGCCAGCCAGGACGACATCTCTTTTAGCCCGTTGATCGTGGGCCCACCGTTCTCCCCCACACGATGGACATTCGCCTTGCCCTTCAGAAGGTCACGCACGAGAGGGGTGTACCCCATGGAAATCGAGTCCCCGATAAGGAGCACGCGGGGTAAACCGGGCTGGTCAGGCACGTCGACCAGGGCTGGATCGTTGGGCTTTTCTCCGCCGGGTTCTGGCGTCGAGGCCGAGGCAAGGCCATAGGCAGCGGCAAGAAAACTCAGGGTTGTGACCAGAGAGGTCCGGATCAAAACAGAACGCGCGGAGAAATGTTGCATGGGAAATCAAGAGTAATGTCCCGCGCCAGAGTATCGAGAGAGAAATCGCGCGCTGAGTCGGCTTGTGACAAGGAAGGCTACTTCACGTTCCAGGACGCATCGACCAAGTACGAGCACGCTTCGGGCTTCCAGCCGTCCGCCGCCACGCGATCGAGGATCACGACGGTGAAGGGACAGATGCTGTCGAGAGTCTCGTAGTGCAGCCCGCCGGGCGGCCCGGCCAGCCGCGCCTTGAGGGTGTAGGAGCCGACGTTGAGGTCGAGATGCGGAATGGTGCAGGTGACGACTGACCTGCCGCCACTGGCTGAGACCGGCACATCCTGATCGTAGGAATCGAACTTCAGCACGGCAGTCTGGAACTGGTTGAAGATCTGGAACGAGAGCGACGCCTTGGGCAGCGCGTAGGGGAAATGCAGCTCGAAGCGCGCGCTCCATGGCTGGCCGCTTTCGTGCGTATGGCCGGCCTGTGAGGTTTCGACCTCCACGCGGGTAATGTTCGGCTTTTCTGAATTGGGCGGCGCCGCGTAAGTTTCCTCCGTTGGCGTGTCGTCCGTCATATAGAGATCGAACGCCTCCTTGGGTGAGCCGGAGTACTGCACCCCGCCCTTGCGCAGGAGGATGGCGCGATTGGTCAGCGCGGCGATGGCCGCCATGTTGTGGCTGACGAAAAGCACCGTGCGTCCCTCGCGTTTGGAGACGTCCTCCATCTTGCCGAGACACTTCTTCTGGAACTGGGCGTCGCCCACTGCCAGCACCTCATCGACGATGAGGATTTCCGGTTCCAGGTGCGCGGCGACCGCGAAGGCGAGCCGCACGTACATGCCGCTGGAGTGGTGCTTCACCGGCGTATCGAGGAACATCTCCGTCTCCGCAAAGGCGATGATCTCGTCGAACTTCCGGTTGATCTCCTTGCGCGTCATGCCGAGGATCGTGCCGTTGAGGTAGATGTTCTCGCGGCCGGTCAGCTCGGGATGAAAGCCGGTGCCGACCTCAAGCAGGCTGGCCACGCGGCCCTTGATCTGCACGCGGCCCTCGGTCGGCTCGGTGATGCGGCTCAGGATCTTGAGCAGGGTGGACTTGCCCGCGCCGTTCCGGCCGATAATGCCGACGACCTCGCCCGGCTTGATGTCGAAGGAGACGTTGCGCAGCGCCCAGAAGTCCTCGACGCTCGGGCGATCCGGCGCGGGGTCGTGCTTGGCGCGAAAGCCACGGAAGGCGCCCGTGATCTTCGCCTCCAGGACGTGGCGCAGCCCGTTATGGTGCGGGTGCTGGTGATGCAGCGGGTATCGCTTTCCAACCCCCTCCGCCTGAATGGCAAAATCCGTCATGCGGCGGGAGCATAGGTTGTCCCGGGCGACTAGGGAAGCCAGTCGTCGCGCAATTCTCTTTACACCCGGCCGACGCCCTGCCAGTCTCGCGCGCATCGATCACATTGCTTCCTTCTGAAGCCAAGTAGTAGTGTTAGGGCAGTCCTCTGTCATTCGCTCCCAAAGGTATTTTTATGCGTGCCTGTCGCACGCACTTCATTCGTCGCTGTGAGGTCGTAAACCTCAAAAACAAACATGAAACTATACGTGGGAAATCTTTCCTTCCAAACCACCGACCGCGACCTGCGCGAACTCTTCACGCAGTACGGCACGGTGACTGACGCCACCCTCATCATGGACCGTGAAACTAACCGCCCCCGCGGTTTCGGTTTTGTGACCATGAGCAATGCCGAAGAGGGCCAGCGCGCCATTGACGGCCTGCATGGCCAGAACCATGGCGGCCGCGACCTCACGGTCAACGAAGCCAAGCCGATGGAATCCCGTGGCCCCCGCCGCGAGTTCTCCGGCGGCGGCGGTGGTGGCGGCGGCAAGGGCCGTAACAACCGCTACTAAGTAGCCGTTGGTCCGAAAAGCCGTCAGGATCGCCCAGCGGTTCTGGCGGCTTTTTCGTGACCGGATGCAACGATCGATCACGCGAACTAATCCAGGTCAGCCCGCCGGTTACCCTGTAGGCGATTGAGGAATCGGGTGGTCTGCCGGCGCAGGCCTTGGAAGAGGATGTTGCCGGTGCGCGCAAAGCCGTAGCGGTCCTCGAGCAGGCGGCAGCGCTGCTCCGCGGAGAGCAGCACCATCTTCAACTGGAGTTCGAGCTTCAGATGGCGCCGGTCGTGCGCGGACTGGAGGGAGATCAGAAGCTGCTGGCGCAGGAAATCCTCGAGGTGAAATGCCTTGCGGACCGTGGCGAAAACGGAGCGCTGCGGATCGGGCGGCTCGATGTCGGGAAAGGAGGCGATGCGCGGCGGCGGGATGAGCGTCTCGTCGTCATCGAGGACACTGTCGTCGTTTTCGGCGGGCAGGACACGGGTTTGCAGATCGGCGGCCTGGCCCGCCAGCAGGGTCAGATCCTGGCTCACCTGTCCAAGGCAGGAGCTAAAGACGTCACTGGAGCCCGGCGTGGCGAGCACGCGCGGATGACGAAGCAGGCCGGCGTACACCTGCTGCAGCTCGGCCGCGGTGATGAGCGCGTCGTCGATTTCCGCGAGCTGCGAGGGCGTGGGCGGCGTCGGGTGGGACGAGGAGTCTGGCTTCATGCGAACTCCGGGTTCTCAGCAGTTACATCGCCCGACGTGTGACCCAGTTAAGGAAAATCACCAGTTCGCGGCGTCGAGTACGCAGCATGCGGTCTCGGACGCACCGGGCGGGACGTGCCGCAGGCCTTCGCCATGATCGATCGCATTGGGGAGACCGAGCCACGGCTCGATGCAGTAGAAATCAGAATCGGGTTTTTCCGTCCAAGTGGTAACGGCGTACCAGGGCGTGGGGCCGGGCATCTCAAGGACGAGCCGGCGCGCGGCAATGGCGTTGATCAGCGTGACGTGGTGGCTCTTGGGTCGGATGGCAAAGCGGTCGATGATGGCGGTGTCCGCGAGCGATAGCTGTTCACTAACGGCAGGCTCATGCACGATCGCGCCCACCGGCGTTTGCCGGCCCCACGTTTCGCAGGGCAAGAGCAGGTTCCAGTCGGCACGCTCGCGATGGGGGAGGGTGAAGTAGAAATGGTGGCCGGCATAGTAGGGCAGGGGACGCTCGCTGCGATTCGTGGTCTCGAACCGAATCTCGAGCCGCGCTTCGGGCTGGAGATTGAACACCACGTCGAACTGGAACGCAAAGGGGTAGGCTCCGCGGGTGGACGCGTCGTCGGTCAGGCGCAGGCGGGCGCTGGTGCCGGTTTGCGCGATGACGGTGAACTTCGCGTCGCGCGCGAAGCCGTGCTGCGGCATGGTGCGCACGGTTCCATCGGTGTCGCGCCAACGGTCGATCACGCCATCGACGAAGTGGCGCGCAATGAAGGGGAAGAGCACCGGGTTGCCGCCGCGGACCTTGAGCATGCGGCTCCAATCGGCGTCGTCCGGCCACCGGATGATCTCGCGGCCCGCCTTCTCCCAGCGCAGCAACCGCGCGCCATGCTCGGCGGAAATAAGCGCGCGGCTGTCCGCGTCGGCGAGTTCGAGGACCGGTTGGTTCTGGAAAAGGACCGTGCCTTTCATGTTAGTATCGTAGCCGATATGCCCGTGGAAGCCATGCCCAACGAGCCCCAGGTGGAAACCATCGCCGCCGCCTATGCGGAGTGCACCCGCCTGGCGAAAGCGCACTACGAGAATTTTCCCGTCGGTCAACTGGTGCCGCGCGAGATGCAGAAGCACGTGCATGCAGTCTACGCATTCGCCCGATATGCCGACGACCTGGCCGACGAGGGCTACGCCGGCGCGCGTGAGGACGGCCGCGATGTCATGACGCCGGACGAGCGGCTGGCGGCGCTGGACGATTGGGAGCACCAGCTGCTTTCCACGCCGGGCACGCCGGGACTGCATCCCATTTTCGTCGCGCTGCACGAAACGATTCGCGAGCTCGACCTGCCTACTTCGCTTTTCACCGACCTGCTCTCCGCGTTCCGGCAGGATGTGGTGAAGCGGCGTTACGCGAATTTCAACGAGGTGCTCGATTACTGCCGGCGCAGCGCCAACCCGATCGGGCGGCTGGTGCTGCTTCTGCACCGCGTGCGCGACGAGCGACTGCACGAGCTGAGTGACCACATCTGCACCGCGCTGCAGCTCGCCAACTTCTGGCAGGATGTGGGCGTGGACCTGAAGAAGGACCGCATCTACCTGCCGGAAAACGAGCGGGAGACCCACGGGGTGAGCGAGAAATCGCTCTTCGCCGGGCAGGCCGACGCGGCCTACAAGTCGCTGCTCAAATTTCAGGTGGAGCGGACGCAGGAAATCTTCGATCGCGGTCGCCCGCTCACGCGCGAGCTGCACGGCAAGCTGCGCGTGGAAATCCGCCTGACCTGGCTGGGCGGCACCACCATCCTGCGCAAGATCGAGGCGGCCGATTACGACACGCTCAACCATCGGCCCAAGCTCGGCAAGGTGGACATGGCGCTGCTGCTGGCGAGGGCGCTGGTTTCGTGAGCACGGAAGTACGCGACGAGCCGTTGCCCGATCTGCCGGGGAGCGACCAGATCACGCAGGCGAGCCGCTCGAATCTGGCGCTCTCGTTCTTCTCTCTCTCGCCGGAAAAGCAGCGGGCGATGAACGTCTTCTACGCGTTCTGCCGCGTGGTGGATGACGTGGCCGACTCGACCGAGCTGCCGCTGGAGGAAAAGCGCCGCCAGCTCAGCCAGTGGCGCGAGGAAATCCGGCGCGCTTATTTGAGCGAGCCACGCACGCCGCTCGGGCGGGAGATGGCGCAGATCATCCGCACCTACCTGATTGCGCCCGCGCTCCTCGACGACGTGATGAACGGCGTGGAAATGGATCTGGAGATTTCGCGGTTCCCGGATTTCGCGCTTCTGCAGAAATATTGCTACGGCGTGGCCAGTGCGGTCGGGCTGGTGAGCTTGGAAATTTTTGGCTCGAGGCATCCGCGCTCGCGCGACTACGCCATCGCACTGGGCATGGCACTGCAATTGACGAACATCCTGCGCGACGTGCGCAAGGATGCGTCTTTCGGGCGCATCTACCTGCCGCAGGACGAACTCGCGGCGTTTGGCGTGAGCGAGTCGGATATCATGGAGTCCCGCTGGTCGCCGCGGATGAAGCAACTGCTCCGCTTCCAGGCGCTGCGCGCGCGGCACTATTTCGCCAAGGCCCACCGGCTGATGGAGCCCTCCGACCGGCCGAACCTGGTCGCGGCCGAAATCATGCGCTCGGTCTACGAGGTGTTGCTGACGAAGATCGAGGAACGCGGCTACGACGTGATCAACGAACCGGTCCGGTTGAACAAGGCGCAGAAGATGATCCAAGTCGGCCGCGCGGTGTTGTCGGAGCGGCGCGCGCCGGCCCGTCCGCCCGCGCCGAAGAAGGTGGCCGTGCTCGGAGCAGGTTACGCGGGACTGGCTTGCGCGGCGGAACTGGTCGCGCGCGGGCACGAGGTGACGCTGCTGGAATCGCGCGCGTTGCTCGGCGGTCGCGCGCATAGTTTTGTCGATCCGAAGACCGGGCTCGTGCTCGACAACGGGCAGCACATCCTGATGGGCTGCTATCACGAGACGCTCGCGCTGCTTCGGCAGCTGGGCGTGATGGACCGGCTGATCACGCCGCCGCGCCTGCATGTGCCGTATCGCAGTGCGCGCGGCACAAGCTCGCTCATGGCCATCGCGCCGGCGCCGCTCCATCTGCTTTCCGCGCTCATGCACTTCGGCGAGCTTTCGTTGGGCGATAAACTCGCGGCGACGAAGCTCGCGCTGCGCCTGCGGGCGGGACAGAACCCACGCCCGCATGAGACGGTCAGCGCGTGGCTGCGTCGCTGGAAACAGACGCCAAACATGGTACGGGCGCTCTGGGAACCGCTCTGCCTGGCAGCGCTCAACGAGCCGGTCGCAACCGGATCTGCGGCGCTCTTTGCCACAGTGATTCGCCGCAGTTTCCTCGGCGGTGCAGCGGACTCGACGATTTATCTCAGCCGCGTGGGGCTGAGCGAGTTGTTCAGCGGCGAGGTGGAGACGCTGTTGGAAATGTGCGGCAGCCGCGTGCAGCGGCAGGCGCCGGTGGCGGCGTTGCGGTTCGACGGCGCGCGCGTGGCGCAGGTGGACCTGACGGACGGAAGCGCCCTGCAGCCGCAGGCGGTGGTGAGCGCCCTGCCGTGGCACGTGCTCCGCGGTTTGTTACCGGCGGAGAGCAAGCTGGCGGGCGCCTGCCGCGAATTGGGCGATGCGCCGAT
>CAJCIA010000257.1 GCA_903970275.1 Betaproteobacteria bacterium | reverse complement strand
TAGACCGCCGCTACAGACTGCATGGGCGTCGGGCTCCTTTCGCCGCTGCGACCAAATCCGCGCACCCATCAGCACCACCAGAAACACCACGGCCGCCTCGCCGTACTGCGAGGGTTCCGGCAGTGCCGTCAGCACCACGTTGTCCAACCCAACCAGACCAACGTTCCCTCCGGAACTATCCTGGAAAAACGACAGGGTCGAATTGGTCCCCGTGGCCACGAAGGTGAAAGTATCGGTCTGCCACGCGCCCAGCGCGATGTTCGCCGTCAGTGTTCCGTTTACCGGCGCAGTCGAGCTGTTTGCATTGGTCAGCCCGACGTCGATGGCGGGATTGTTCGTCAGCGCACCCACGGCGAGTCCGCGATATTGAAAGCTGATCTGGTAGCCCTTGCCCGCGACGGTGGAAAACGTCTGGCTGATGTCGCCGATGGTGCCCGTCTGCGCAATGCCGATGCTGAGCGGCGACAAGGAGATGTTCTCCGCGACCCCGTTAAGCACCACGTACTGGTTGCCCTCGGCTGCCGTCAGCAGCCCTAGGGACGAGGTGAGCCCGGCATTGCCGTTGATGAGGGTCACGTCGCCGGAAAGAACCGTCCAGTCGGTGATGCCGTTCGGGTTGATGATTGACGTGTAGATTTGCACGCCTGGTGCAACGCCCAGGCCCAGCACGCTCACCGTCGATATCGCGGGCGACTCGAATCCGCCGTTGAGGATTTGCCCGCGCGCCATTAGGCCGGCGCTCATCAGGAAAAGAGAAACAATCAGGGAAACGATTTTCAGCGGAACCTCCAGGTTCCTTTCCGAATCGACCCGAGAAAAGTGAAGATAAGTAAAAAATTTTCGGCGACACCCCGGATTATGTGCTTCATTTACCCAGCCGCCCGGCACGTTGGTGAGGGAGTTTTCGGCGGCCTCTCAGGGACGCAAAGAATGTAACCATGAGCTCACGCGCGACCAAGGACGGAACGATGAATGGTGCCTCGTCGGTCACCATCAGCTTCTCCGACACGCTGCAACTGCCGCGCAAGAAGGTCGCCTGGACGCCCAACGGCGTCAGCCTGGTCACCAAGTGGCCGCTTGCCGTTGGGGCCGAGGTTGAGTTCGCCTTCGAGCATCGCGGTACCCGCCACTGCTGCGTGGGCATCGTCGTTTCCTGCCGCCCCCTGACGCGCCCCAGCGGGCACTACTCCACGGTGCTTTATTTTGTGGAAGTGCCGTGCGACGAGTTGCGCCACGCCGCGTGCGATTGCCAGCTCGCCCATCCGCGTCATCGGCCGTAGGAAGGGAGCGGCGCGTTCGCCGCCTGCATTCTCGTCGGTCGATAACCGCGGCTACAATTGCCGCCGCTCGGCGTCGAGCGACTGCGCGATGGCTGCGGCTGTACGCTTCCCCGCGTTGAGCTTCGACTCGAACGTGGCGCGGGTGCGCCGCCCGAGGTCGACCCGCCTGGTTTCCGAGGCAAGCAGATCCCGCAGCGCGCGCGCCAGCTCGAACTCGTCGGTGACCTGGACCAGCGCGCCGCTCTGCAGAAATTCGCGCGTGGTCACGGCGAAGTTCTGCATGTTTGGCCCGACCACCACCGGCATGCCGACCCGCGCGGCCTCGAGGAAATTCTGGCCGCCATGCCCGCGCAGGCTCTTGCCCACGAAGGCCAGCGTCGCCCGCTTGTAGAGCGCACGCAGCTCGCCGGTGGAGTTCACCACCACCGCATCCGGCGCGTGGCCATTGGCCAGCGGCTCGGTCGCCGCCGCGAGATCGCTGCGCAAGGCGGTGCGCAGGCCCAGCCGTTCGCAGGTCTCGCGCACGGCCGCCCCGCGTTCCGCATGCCGCGGTGCCAGGAGGAGACGCAAGCTGGGAAACTCCGCGCGGAGTCCCAGGTAAATCCGCGCCAGCACCTCCTCCTCGCCGGGATGCGTGCTGCCGCCCAGCAGAATGAGCGCCTGTTCATCCCAGCCGGCGCGGTTCCACCAGGCGCTCACGTCCCTCTCGTCGTGCGAATCGAGCGCGGCCACGTCGTATTTCAGGCTGCCCAAGTTGAAGATCGCCTCTGGCGCAAAGCCCGCCTGCGACAGCCGCGTCACATCCACCGCATCCTGCGCAAAGATCAGCGCGATTTCCCGCAGCAGCGGCCCGACCAGCCAGCGCATGCGGCGATAACGTTCCTCCGACCGCTGGCTGAGCCGTGCATTCACGAGATAGACCGGAATCCGCCGGCGCCGCGCGCACCACAGGTAATTTGGCCAGATTTCCGACTCAATCAGCAGCAGCCTCCTCGGTCGGATCGCGTTAAATGCCGACGCCACGCTGCCCAGGAAATCGATCGGGTTGTAAATCACCGTCGTGTGCTCATCCGCCAGCTGCGATTGCGCGACGTTGAAGCCGGTCGCCGTCGTGGTGGAAACCACGATGCGCAGCGCCGGCTGCAGTTCGCGCAGCCGCCGGATGAGCACCAGGGCGATGTTGGCCTCGCCGACACTGACCGCATGAATCCACAGATCGCTGCGCAGCCGCGCACGCACTTCCGGGGAGTAGAGACCAAAGCGCTGGCCGAACTGCGGCAGCAACCGCCCGCGTCGCCACAGCCGGTAGGCGAAGTAGGGACTGGCCACCACGAAAAACAGAACGAAGGCCACGTTGTAGGCCACCTGCACGAGAAACGAGACCACGGCGTTCATGCGGGCAGGGCGGGGGAGCAGTTCACGTCGCCTACTTCTACGCGCGCGGATGCGACTTGTCATATACGCGCTTCAGCCGCTCGACGGAAACCGACGTGTAGATCTGCGTGGTCGTGACCTGGCTGTGGCCCAGCAATTCCTGCACGCTGCGCAGGTCCGCGCCCTCATCCAGCAGGTGCGTGGCGAAGCTGTGCCGCAGCTTGTGCGGCGAGACGCTGGCGTCCAGACCGGCGAACATCAGGTAACGCTTCAGCGCCACCTGGATCGTCCGCCCGCTCAGCGGCCGGTCTCGGCCGGAGAGAAAGACCGTGTCGCTTTCCAGCGGGCAGGCGTCGAGATAGGCGCGCAGCGCGGACACGGCCGGTCCGCCGATGGGGCAGAGCCGTTCCTTTCGGCCCTTGCCCAACACGCGGACGGTGCCCTGGGCGAGGTCAAGATCGGCGTGGCGCAGCTTGACCAATTCCGAAAGGCGCAGGCCCGCGCTATAAAACAACTCCAGCCACGCCATGTCGCGCAGCACCGGCCAGGGCGGCAGGCGCTTCGCATTCTTTTCCTTTTTCCGCCAGAGCTTCACCGGAGCCTCAATCAGGTCCACCACTTGTTGGCGGTTGAGGAAGACGGGCAGTCGGCGCGGCAACTTGGGCAGGGTGAGGCCGAGCGTGGGATTCGCCTCCAGCTTTCCTTCCCGCACGGCGTGCTTGTAAAAGGTGCGCAGCGCGGCGAAGCGCAGCCGCACGCTGCTCGGCCCCAGCTTTTGTTCCCGCGCCAGTTGATAGAGGTAGGTCTTGAAATCGCCCGGCTTCATTTCCAACCAGGAGCGCTCAGGATGGCGCGCCTTGAATTCCACCAGCGCCTGCCGGTAATTGCGTACGGTATGAAGAGAGGCGCCGCGCCCCTGCTCGAGCTGCAGCAGAAACTCCGCAAGTGCGGGGTCGGGGGGCAAACTTGGGATCGCAGCCATGAACGGTCAAAGCGTCAGCAGGTAAGTGATGCCTAAGGTCTTGGTCTCCAACCGTTTTTTTTGCGCGAGACCACGGAGGGAATTGATTTGCACGGAAGTGAAATAAATGGTAACTAAAGTATCAAATATGAACCAACTGTCATCTAGTCGGTACTTCCTCATGACCGGGTTGCTTCTTGCAGCCGCTGTTGGTGCCTCGGCCGCGGACCGTTTTTCCCTCGCGATTGGGGCTCACGACATGTTGGTGGTTCTCGCGCCGAACGGCGAGCAAAAGGCGTCGCTTCCCATTCCGAGCATCTCGCAGAACGTGACGGTGGATAATACGACCTGCCAGATCAGCTACGGTCGCGATGCCAACGATGTGCTGACGGCGATCGTCGCGCCGAATCCGGCCGAGCCACAGGATCTCCATTTCACCATCCTCGGCAAGGAGATTGACACCGATCGCTCCGCGGTGGTCACCCTCGTTTTTTCCAACGAACTCA
Source organism: Betaproteobacteria bacterium (assembly GCA_903970275.1). Taxonomy (GTDB): domain Bacteria; phylum Verrucomicrobiota; class Verrucomicrobiia; order Methylacidiphilales; family UBA1321; genus JABDGH01. The sequence goes on along the minus strand of CAJCIA010000257.1, from coordinate 9,241 downwards.
AGAGCGTCAAGGTTGATCCCGGCTACGTTGGCGAAGTCGATGTGAACTCGCGGCGCCTGCCGCATGACGCAGCGCTGACGCACGGCGCGCAGTCCAGCCTCATGGCCCGCACGGCCACACCGACGCAGCAAGCGTCGCTGGAAGATGGCGCCGAGCCCGCTTCCGCCGTTGCCGCTGCGACCAAGAGCTATCCTGCAGCGAACACGCCTCCTCCGATCACTACGCCGGTACCGCCCGCAGTGCCGTCGGTTGCCGCCAACCAGCCGGCCAACGTCCAGACCGAGGGCACGCCCTCCGTGCACGCGCCGTTGCCCACTCAGGCCGACGACGCGAGCCAGATGCCTTTCACCTCCACCGCGACGCCCGGGCCTTCGACCGTGAGCGTGGTGGGTTCCGAGACGGCCCCCAAGCAGCATACCCTTTACTGGTCCGAGCCGATCACGCCCCCGAACGGCCAGGCGCCCCAGGTGGCCAGCAACGAAATGAAGCTCATCGAGGTGAAGGGCGATATCTCGGTCGCGGCTCCTGGCGGTTCCAGCCAGACCGGTGCGAATGAGATGATCGTGCCCTCCGGCTCGACGATCTCGACGGCTGGCGGCGGTTCCGCCGCGCTCTTCATGGGCGGCGTTAATTCGATTCGCCTCCTGCCGAATACCGAGGTGCAGGTCACCCAGCAGCTTGATGGTTCCGTGCGCAAGACGGTTATCGACCTCCATAAGGGCACGGTGTTCTCCCGCGTGGGTCACCGCGACGGTGAGCGCCAGGATTATCGCGTTGCCTCGGCGCAGGGCGTCTCGATGGCCAAGGGCACGGAATTTGCCGACTCGCTCGCCAACGGGCATCACTACGTCTTTGTCGTCAAGGGCATCGTGGCGACTCTAGTCAATGGCATCCAGACCGGCCTCCTCACGCCAACCAGCAGCAGCCTGGCCACTGGCTCCATGCCGGCGACCGACGACGGCAACCGTGTGCTCTTTCAGATTCTCAGCACCCTGCAGCCGTTCCAGACCAAGCTGCAGACGGTGATCAATCACATCAACAACGGCACCGCAACGCCCTCGGAGATCGGTTTCTTCGACAGCCTGCGCAAGACCTTCTCGGTTGCCGTGGATGATGTCTACGATCCGACTCACCCGAACTCGTTCCTCGGTGCCTTCACGTCAAGCACGGGTCTTGGTGACTCGATCAACAGCCCCGTCGAGCGTCCGCAGGATTTGACCACCCCGAACCCGCTGAATCCCTTCAACGGTTTTCAGGAGGGCGCCGCGCATCCCTTCGCGACTGCCGACACGTCGCCGTTCTAGTCACTGTGTTTCTCTAAGAGCTCTTGGTCACCTAGCCCCGGTGCGTGGCGAAGTCAGCGAATCTCCGAAGGTAGCCGGCGCTCTCCAAGGCCGGAGGGAGCGCAGCGACCGGAATGCCTTCAAGTGATAGTCGTCAATCTTCGGGCGAAGGGCTCTGCCCGCTAACCGTCGCCCTTTTCGGAAGGGGCCTTCCTAGCCCTGCAACGCTCGCCACGCCGCCTCCACATCACGCGCAATCTGCTCCTTGAGCTCCTCCACCCCGGCAAAAGACTGCTCGTCTCGCAGCCAATGAAAGTCGGTCAGCTCCATAGTCGTTCCGTAGAGATCGCGTCCGCCCTCCAGTAGATGCACCTCCAGAGAATCCACCCCGTTGGACGTAAACGTGGGCCGCTGCCCAAGGTTCATCACCGCTGGCAGTGGTGAACCTGCGACGCTCGCCCGCACGGCGTACACGCCCCGTGGTGGAAGCAGCTGCTCGACCTCGCCCAGGTTGGCGGTCGGAAAGCCGATCTGCCGTCCGCGAGCGTCACCGTGAATGACCGTGCCGGTGACCGCATGACTGCGTCCCAGACAGCGCGTCGCCTCGTTGAAACGCCGCTGGCCGATGGCCTCGCGAATGCGCGTACTGCTCACCAGCGCGCCATCCAACTGCACCGGCGCAATGGCCTGGACTGAAACGCCGTGCGCCGCGCCCAGCTCCTTGAGCCGACGCGCGTCGCCTTCGCGATGCCGACCAAAGGCCCAGCCCTCGCCAATGGCGATCTCGCGCAGCTCGGGAAAAATTCGCGCCAGCTCATCCACGAACGCCGCGGCCGACAGGGTTCGCAACGCCTGATCGAATCTGACTGCCACCACAGCGACGGTGCCGAGCGCACGCAAATAGTTCACCCGCTGGTCGAGCGAGGTCAGTCGTGCGGGCGCGCGTTCCGGCGCGATGATTGCCAGCGGATGCGGCTCGAAGGTCAGCACCGCCACGCTGCCGGTCAGGCTGCGCACTACCGCCTGGTGTCCCAGGTGCACACCGTCGAAGACCCCGATGGCCAGCCCAGTGACGCCCGGATGCGGCTCCAGCGCGGCGAGGGGAAGTGGCCCGGTGAGCACGGCCGTTACCTGCGGCGCAGGCGCGAGACTTCCGGCAGCGTCAGCAACGATGGCAGGAGCGCCTGGCCGCTCGGCACGTCCTGCAGCGCCTGCCAGCTCAACGCCCGCTCCAGCGAAAAGTTGCCCGACTTCAGCCGGCTCAACTGCACCAAGTGTGCGCCGCAACCAAGGTCCGCGCCGATGTCGTGGCAATAGGTACGCACGTAGAATCCCTTGCTGCAGCCGAGGCGAAACTTGATCAGCGGCAGCGCCACGTCGTGGATCGTGTAGCTGGAGACATGCACGAGCCGCGGCTCGCGTTCCACCGTCTTGCCCGCCCGCGCCAGCTTGTAGAGCGGCACGCCGCCCTGCTTCAGCGCCGAGACCATCGGCGGCATCTGGTAGAAATCGCCCGTGTACTTGCGGAAGGCGACGTCAATCTGCTCGGCCGTCAAGTCGGGCACGGGCTTCTCCTCGAGCACCTGGCCGTCGGCGTCCTGCGAGTCGGTCGTCGCGCCGAGCTTCATCGTGCCGGCGTATTCCTTGTCCTCCGCCATGAGCAGGTCCTGGATCTTCGTCGCCTTGCCGATCACGAGCATGAGCAGCCCGGTGGCAAGCGGATCGAGCGTGCCGCAGTGGCCGACCTTCTTGAACTGGAAGCGGCGCCGCACGAAGTCGACCACGTCATGCGACGTGCATCCGGCCGGTTTATCAATGAGGAGAACGCCGTCAGCTTCCATGGTCAGCAAGGGTAAAAGGGAAAAGGTTAAAGTTAAAAGGCAAAGGGATGGCAGGTCGAGGCACCGGCACTGGCGATCAGCGGGCGTCGTCTTTCACCGGGGGCAGCTGCTGGGCGATCAATTCCAGGAGTTGCGGCTCCAGCTCGGGAATCGTCCGGTTCGTGCGCAACCCGGCAGCCAGCTTGTGGCCTCCACCGCCAAACGCCGCGCAGACCCGATTCACGTCGACTGTCCCGCGCGAGCGCAGGCTGGCCCGCGTGAGCCCATCCGGCATTTCCTCGAGCACGAACGCCGCCTCGATCGCCTTCACCGCCTGCAGATACTCCAGCAGCCCCTCGGTCTCGTCCGGCGTCGCGCCGCTACGCGCATAGGTCTCGGGCGTGATGTAAAACCAGCCGATTCGCCCCTGCTCGGCGAAGTGCAGCGACGTCAGCACCTCGCGCAGCAGAAGCAGGCGCGCCGGCCGATAGCTTTGATAGCAGCTCTGGGCGAGGAAAACCGGATCCGCCCCGGCCTCCACCAGCTCTGTCGCCACGGCAAAGGAACGCGCCGTCGTTTGCCGGTAACGGAACGAGCCGGTATCGGTCATCAGTCCCACATAAAGATTCGACGCCATATCCGCGGTCAGCGGCCAGCCCAGCGCCTCGATGATCTCATAGAGCACCTGCGCGGTCGCCGGCAGCGTGGCCTCGACGATGTTCACCGCCGCGTAGCCCGGGTTGCTTACGTGGTGATCGATGTTCACGTCCGGGGTGCGATTCCAGGTTTCGAACACCGCGCCCAGGCGCCGGGAGTCGGCGCAATCCACCGCGATCACCACGCGGTCGGCTTCCGACGCCTTCTCCGGCGTGGCCAGGAGCATTTCGCTGCCGGGAAGAAAACGGAAGAGCGGCGCCAGTCCGTCGGCATTCACCGCCACGACGTCCTTGCCCAGTGCGCGCAGCACCAGCGCGAGCCCCAGGGTCGAGCCGTAGGCATCGCCATCCGGCCGCATGTGCGAGATGACGAGGAACCGCTCGCGTGTGTCGACGAGCTCGCGCAGGCGCTGGTAGGAATCCGGAACGGCCATGAGGGAAAAGGTGATTAGGGAGGATTGCGCGGCTTGTCGAGTGCCGGCGCGGACTGCGGCGCGTGACGCTACCGCTTGAGAACGAAAAAGAAATAACCCGCCGCCCCCGCGATCGCGAGCAGGATGAGGGCGAGGAGTATCCAGATCAGCGGACTCCGCTGCGGTTCCGCGGGCGCATCGGGCGCCAGCTGCTCGTAACTGATCGCCGAGGAGCCGCGCACGAACCCCTTGTTCGAGTCATCAATCGTCGGCGCATCGCTCCGGCGCGGATAACCCGTCGGCAGCTTCAGGGTCGTGCCCGCCTCCTGCGCGAGGGAGCGGTTCGGCACCGGCTTCATCGTCGAGGTAGACGTGGCCTGCAGCTTGGGCCGCCGCACGCCCGGCACGAACTTGATGTCGATCACGCCCACCTGGATGTTGTCGCCCGGCCGCAGGATCGTCTCGGTCACCGGCTCGCCGTTAACGTAGGTTCCGTTGGATGAATTGAGGTCGCGCACGATCACGTCCGCGCCGCTCAGGACAAACACGCAGTGGCGGCTGGAAATCGATGGTTCCGCGATCGGCAGCTCGTTATCCTCCGTGCGACCGAGGTGGGTGTACTCCCGCTGCAGCTCCACTGTCTGCGAGGGCAGGTCGCCGTGCGTGATGATCAGCTTGGGCTGGTTGTCCTTCGTGCGGGTTTGGGTGAGGGGATTCGCGGTGGTCACCGGGCCCATCTGCCGGGCCGCGACTGCGCTGACGTCCGCGCGCCGCGCCCCCTCGAAAAGCAGCTGCTCCCAGGTCGAGAAAATGGTCCGCTTATGGGGCAGGATATCGTCGTTCAGTGCGAAGGAGCCGGGCGGCCAGCTCAGCATGAGATAGACGGCCTCCTCTCCCTCCACCGTGCCGCACATGGCGTGCAGTACCTGCCCCTGCTGAAGAAAGAGGTAGCCGAACGAAGGCCCGCTGCGAAAGGTCAGCTGGCCGCTACGGCGGGCGGTGCAGATCGACTGCAGAATCTCCGCCAAACCCGTGTCGATCGGGGAGGGCAAGCCAACCGGTCCTGTGGTTTGTGCGCCCGTGTGAAAGTCGCCGTTGGCCTGGCTCATCAAACCCGATATTCCTGTTGCATCGCCAAGACAATAGTGCACCATCACCTTGCCTTGACAAGCTTTCCACGCTGGCGGCCACTCTATGCCTTTTTTTTCGTTCGGCAAAAAAGATAAAAACCCACCGCAAGCCTCTGAGCCCGTAGCGAAAACGCCGCCCGGCACGCCGCCGAAAATCCAGACCCCGCCTGCGGAGGCGACGGGTTCGGAAAGCACGGCTGATCCGGTTTTTACGGCTTCTCTCCCCAGTGCTGCGCCCGCCCAGCCGCCTGGCTTGACGCCCAGCATGGGCATGCCCGCCCAGGCCGTCACCACCCAGCCGATGACGCTTCCGCCACGGCCGGGGACGGCGCTGGCGCCTTCCATTCCCCCCGGACAGAAAGCCAAGTCCACGCAGCGCCTCATTGTCACGCCGAATTCGGCCGGCAAGCTCACCTCCACCAGCTCCCTGCCGGAAGATACCAGCTCGATTCCGCTTCCGGTCGGCATGATCCTGCGCTGCCTGCCGCCCGAAATGCTCAGTGGCGCCTTGGCCGAGTTCGAGTCGTCAGGCGCCGCCGCCACGGAGATCCCCATGCCGCTGCGCACCATCCTCGGCCAGCTTCCGTCCGGCAAGGTGGAGATGCCCGCCCGCGACCTCGTGGCGCTTATTCCTCCGGGCTTCCTGAAATCGCATGAGGAGCTGGGCGAGCTTCTTGGAACGGTGGTCAGCCTGCCGCTCATGGATGTGGTGATGCGTATCCCGCCCCACCTCCTTGCGGTGCGACCGGACCAAAAGGATGTCGATCCCAACGTGCGTCGCATGGCCGATCCCTTTGCCGGCGAGCAGGTGACCGCTCCTCCGGCCGCGGCGCGCATCGTCGAGGAAAGCCAGGTGCCCTTTACGGAGGAATTCGTCCCGCAGGCTTCGCAGAACCTCCCGGTCGCGCCGAGCGCCACCGAGACGCAATCCACCAAGTCCTTTGTTCCGCCCTCGCGCACCGTTCCCGCGCCCCTGCTGAACCAGACCGCCTCCCTGAGTGGCCGTCCGTCTGTCCCGCGTCCTGCGTCCGTTGCGCCGACCCGCATGGTGCCGTTGCAAGGCATGCCGCCGCGTCCGGCCGTCTCCACGCTGAGTGCCTCCCAGACCCTCGGCGTGCCCCGGCCGCCGTCCCCGCTGGTGGGCGCCACTGCAAGCGGTCCGCTCGAGCCCAAGGTCTCGCCGATCATTCTGCCCACGCCGCCTGCCTCCTCCATTGCAGTCACGGTGCCCATGCCCGTCTCGGCCGTGCCGGTCGCGTCCATTCCTTCCTTCGCGCCGCCTCCCACCAAGCCGCCGGAGACGGATGCCGAGGAACTCAAGCGGCTCGCCGCCCTGGCCATGGAGCAGTTGGAAGCCAACTCCGCCGGCGACAAGCCGGAGACCGCCGGGATTCCCTCCGCACCGGCCGAGGAGAAAATCGCGGAATCCGGGCCCACAGAAGCGCTGCCGGAAAAGCAGGCCGAGCCTGCGCCGGAGCAGCCCAAGAGCCCCGATCTCAAGCAATTTTCGGTTCCTGTGCCGTCACCTGTCCTGGAAAGGCCGGTTCCGCCCATCGCCGCCACCGCGCGCTTCAAGCTGCCGGAAGTTCCCGCAGCGCAGACCACGCCAATCATCCCGGTGGAGACTGCGCCGACGGCACACACCACCCGCTTTGCTCCACCCATGCCATCCCCTGCGGCCATGCCGGCATCGTCGGGCGCCTCGCAGGCTGAACCGGCGCCCCCGGCTTCGAGCCCGTCGGCGCCCGCGGTGGCCATCAACCTTAACAACTGCTCGGCTGACGATCTCCTGCCCATTCCCGGCATGACGCAGTCGCTCGCGTCGGCCATTGTCGCCCATCGCGACAAGCTGGGCGAATTCCACAAGCTGGAGGAACTGCTCGATGTGCCCGGCATGACTCGGGACATCTACGCCAACCTCACGGGCGAGACTCCTTCCAGCGGCGTTCATCCCTCGATCAACGAGCTCCTCGGCTTCCCGCTCGAGACGGAACTTTCCCTGAAGGACGTCACCGACCGCATCTGCTGCTGGCCTGATGTCACGGGCTGCCTGCTCAGCCAGAAGAATGGGCTTCATTTAGTCGGCACCGCACCCGATTTCCTGGATAAGGAAGCGATCGTCGCCTTCGCGCCCCGCATGTTCGAGGACGTCAATAAATCGTTCTCGGAGATCACCGGAAAGCAGACGGACGAGTTGACCATCCCCACAACTGGAACGAGCTTCCATCTGCTGCGCGAAAAGGAACTCTACATGATCATTCTCTCCCGCCTGCCGCAGATGCCCGAGCGGCACTTGAAGATCGCCCGGTTCGTCCTTGCGGGGCTGAGCTCGCGGCCAAGCTAAGCCGGATCGCCCCCGCGTATGGCCTTCATCAATTATTCCAGCCGCGAAATCCAGCTCAAGATCGTCTACTACGGCGCCGCCATGTGCGGCAAGACGACCAACCTCAGCACGCTGCATCAGCGCGTGACGCATGCGCAAAAGGGCGAACTGGTTTCCCTGGCCACCGACGCGGACCGCACGCTTTTCTTCGATTTCCTTTCCCTCAACACGAAGACGCTGCCCGGGTTCACCACCCGCTTCCAGCTTTACACCGTGCCCGGCCAGTCGATCTACAACACCACCCGCCAGCTCGTGCTCAAGGGCGTGGATGGCATCATCTTCGTGGTTGATTCGCATTGGGAGCGGATGGCCGACAATGTTGAGTCGTTCGCGAACTTGCAGGAGAACTTGATCGAAAATCACCTTAGCCTCGTGCAGATTCCCTACGTGCTGCAGTACAACAAGCGCGACATCCCCAACGCCGCCCCGGTGAACTATCTCGAGTTCACCTTCAACAACCGCGCCAACCGCGCCCTGGCCTTCGAGGCCGTGGCCGCCTCGGGACAGGGCGTGCTGGAAACGCTCAACGCCTGCGCCCGGCTGCTGCTGGCCAAGTACTCGAAGAACCCGAACAATAACGTAGCCGGCATCACCTCGACGGGTGGGATGGCAGCCACCAGCGAGGGTCCCACCCTCACGCGCCGGGCCGGCGCTGCCGCCTGATATGAACGGCATCGGCATGCTCAGCGCGGAAGGACAGATGGCGATCGAATCGCAGCTGGCCGATTTCCTCAAGAAGTCCGAGGCGCAATGGTCCGCCTTGGTCGACAAGGGCGGCAACCTTTTCGCGCAGAGCGGCAATACCGGCAGTCTGGATCTGAGCATCCTTTCCGCGCTGGCGGCCGGCTCGTTCGCTGCCACCCACGAGCTCGCGCGGCGCCTGGGCGAATCCGAATTCAGCGCGCTTTACCATGAGGGTCACGGGCAGCACATTCTCATGAGCGCGCTTGCCCACGAGTGCCTGTTGGTCACCGTCTTTGGCGAGAAGACCAACATCGGTCTCGTCCGCTTCTACGCCCAGCAAGCCAGCCATGCGCTGAATCATCTGCTGGCCATGGCTCGCGAGCAGGAAGGCCGCTCGGGGCCGCTGGCCTTCGAGGGCGACTTCCTGAACGACGCCGCCACCATTTCCTAGGAACGGGTCGGCAAATCCCGACTAGGAAAAAAAGCGTTATCGGCGTTCCCTTTTTTCCTTGCCTAGCGGCGGCGCACCAGCTTGAATGCAACCGTCGGAGTTAAAGTAATTCCGATAAAATTGTAGGTAACATGCTTCAGATGAGCCAATTGAGACTTGATATTGATCCGCGTTATAAAGGTAGTTTAAATACCTGCTCGGCCTTGTGGCATAAGGAATGATCCTTCAGCCCTCAAGTTTCCCGGCCGCATCCCGATTTGCTGAAAACAGATTTATTTAAGGAAGGAGGTGAAAGAACAATGATCAACAAAGTTATTACGCGCGCCAAAACTGCGCTGCGCCGTCTCAAGAGCAAGAAGGGTCAGACCCTCGTGGAATATGCGCTCATCCTCGCGTTCATCGCGGTGGTGGCCATTTCCGT
>CAJCIA010000256.1 GCA_903970275.1 Betaproteobacteria bacterium | reverse complement strand
ACTTCCTCGAGGATGTCCCACACGACCGATTCCTGGCGCTCGATCATCTTCTTGGCCGAGCGCACGGTGTGCACGTGGCCGAGTTCCTTCAGGCGGCGGATGATGAACGGCTCGAAAAGCACAAGCGCCATCTTCTTGGGCAGACCGCACTGGTTGAGCTTGAGCTCCGGCCCGATGACGATGACCGAACGGCCCGAGTAATCGACGCGCTTGCCGAGCAGGTTCATGCGGAAGCGGCCGCTCTTGCCCTTGAGCATGTCGGAAAGCGACTTGAGCGGCCGGTTGCCGGCGCCAGTGACGGCGCGGCCATGGCGGCCATTGTCGAACAACGCGTCGACGGCTTCCTGCAGCATGCGCTTTTCGTTACGGATGATGACATCCGGCGTCTTGAGCTGAAGCAGGTTGCGGAGACGGTTGTTGCGGTTGATGACGCGACGATAGAGATCGTTCAGGTCGGAGGTCGCGAAGCGGCCGCCTTCCAGCGGGACGAGCGGACGCAGGTCGGGCGGGATGACGGGCAGCACCTCGATAACCATCCATTCCGGACGGGTCTTCGAGTTGATGAAGCCCTGCACGAGCTTGAGGCGCTTGGCCACCTTCTTGCGGGTCTGCTTGCTCTTGGTCACGCCGAGCGCCTCGGTCAATTCCTTCGCCGTGGCGGCGAGATCGATGCCGGAGAGGACCAGGCGGACCGCCTCGGCACCCATGCGGGCGGTGAAGGTGTCGCCGTACTGTTCCTGCGCCTCGCGGTATTCGGTCTCGCTGAGGAGCTGCTTGTGCTGCAGCGGCGCCTTGCCCGGATCGACCACGAGGTAATCCTCATAATAGATCACGCGCTCGAGCTGCCGGGCGGTCATGTCCATCATGAGGCCGAGGCGGCTGGGCATGCACTTGAAGAACCAGATGTGCGAGACCGGCACGGCCAGTTCGATGTGGCCCATGCGCTCACGGCGCACGCGCGCCAGCGTCACCTCGACGCCGCACCGGTCGCAGATCACGCCCTTGTACTTGATCCGTTTGTATTTGCCGCAGGCGCACTCCCAGTCCTTGGTCGGACCGAAGATGCGCTCGCAGAAGAGACCGCCCTTTTCCGGCTTGAAGGTGCGGTAGTTGATCGTTTCGGGGTTCTTCACCTCGCCCTTGCTCCAGGACCGAATGGTGTCTGGAGAGGCGACCGTGATTCCCACCTGATCGAAGCCGACCGTGTTGCCCAAGCCGAGGATATCGCGTGCGGAATCTTTTGTCGTAATCATAGTTGAGTGTTCAGTGCAGTGTGTCTGTCAGTCTCTTGTGTAATTATTAGGCAGCCTCGTCCGCGAGAACGCCCTTGGCCCGGTCGTTGACCGGCTCGACTTCAGGATGCTGCGAGGTGCGGCCGCCGACCTTGACGTCGAGACCGAGGCTCTGCATTTCCTTGATGAGCACGTTGAACGATTCCGGCGTGCCGGCTTCCAGCGAGTTGTCGCCCTTGACGATCGACTCGTAGATGCGCGTGCGGCCGGGGACGTCGTCCGACTTGACGGTGAGGAGTTCCTGCAGCGTGTAGGCCGCGCCGTAGGCTTCCATCGCCCAGACTTCCATCTCGCCGAAGCGCTGGCCGCCGTACTGCGCCTTGCCGCCCAGCGGCTGCTGGGTGACGAGGGAGTAAGGCCCCACCGCACGGGCGTGAATCTTGTCCGCCACGAGATGGCCCAGCTTGAGCATGTAGATCTGGCCGACGACGACGCGCTGGTCGAATCGGTCGCCGGTCCGTCCATCGTAGAGGTAGCTCTTGCCGTCCTCGCTCAGGCCGGCTTCCTTCAGGTAGCCGCGAATTTCGCTCTCCTTGATGCCGTCGAAGACGGGGGTGGCAACCTTGAAGCCGAGCGCCTTGGCCGCGATGCCGAGATGGGTCTCGAGCACCTGGCCGACGTTCATGCGCGAAGGCACGCCGAGCGGGTTGAGCACGATTTCCACCGGAGTTCCATCCGGCAGGAAGGGCATATCCTCCTCGGGCACGATCTTGGCGACTACGCCCTTGTTGCCGTGGCGGCCGGCCATCTTGTCGCCGACCGAGAGCTTGCGCTTGGAGGCAACGAAGACCTTGACCTGCTTGACGATGCCGGGGTCGACGTCGTCGCCGCTTTCCACGCGGTCCATCTCGACCTCGCGCTCATTCTTCAGCTGCTCGAACTTGGATTCGAACGAGCTGATGATCTCGCGGATCTTGATACGGATGGGGCTCGGGTCGATCTCGATGTGATCGTAGACCGAGGCCAGCTTGCGCAAAAGCGTCTTGGTGATCTTGCGATTGGCCGGGATGATGATTTCGCCCGTCTCGGCGTTGACCACGTCGAGCGGAATCTTCTCGTTGAGCAGGATGTTGGACAGCGCCTGGGTCAGCTCCTCGGTGAGCGCGAGCTCGCGTTCCTGGAACTTGTCCTGGATCGCCTTGCTCTGGCGCTTCGACTCGGTGGGCGTCAGCTTCTGGCGCGCGGTCTTCACGCTGCCGCTGGTCACCTTGACATCCATGATGATGCCGTAGGTGCCGGAGGGCACGGTGAGCGATGAGTCCTTCACGTCTGCGGCCTTCTCGCCGAAGATCGCGCGCAGCAGGCGCTCTTCCGGCGCCAGCTCCGTCTCGCTTTTCGGGGTGATCTTGCCAACGAGGATGTCACCGGGCTTCACTTCCGCGCCGATGCGGACCACGCCGTCGGTGCCGAGGTTGCGCAGCGCTTCATCGCCGACATTCGGGATGTCGCGCGTGATTTCTTCCGGCCCGAGCTTGGTGTCGCGGGCGGTGATTTCGTACTCCTCGATGTGGATCGAGGTGTAGATATCCTCCTTCACGATTTTCTCGGAGATCAGGATGGCGTCCTCGAAGTTATAGCCGTTCCAGGGCATGAACGCGACGAGCACGTTGCGGCCAAGCGCGAGCTCGCCGTGATCGGTGCAGGGACCATCCGCCAAGATCTGGCCCTTGACGATCTTCTGGCCCTTCTTCACAAGGGGCTTCTGGTTCATGCAGGTGCCGGCGTTCGAGCGCATGTACTTGCGCAGCTCGTAGACGTAGATGCCTTCCTCCGGATCGTGCTTGAGCTTCTTCTTGCTCTCGGGCATCTCCCCGTCGGTGGTGACGGTGATGAAGTTGCCGGTGACGGACGCGACCTTGCCGGCGCCTTCCGCAACGATGACGGCCTTGGAATCGCGGGCGACCTTGCCCTCCATGCCGGTGCCGACCAACGGGGCTTCCGTCTTGATCAGCGGCACACCCTGGCGCTGCATGTTCGAGCCCATAAGCGCACGGTTCGCGTCATCATGTTCCAGGAACGGGATGAGCGAGGCGGCGACGGAAACGAGCTGCTTGAGCGAGACGTCCATGTAGCTGACGCGGTCAGGTTCGACCTCGAGGAAGTCGCCCTTGTAGCGCACGGAGATTTTCGGCTCGGTGAACTTGCCATGGTTGTCGCGGGGCGCGTTGGCCTGCGCAACGATGTAGTTCTCCTCCTGGTCGGCGGTGAGGTAATCGACCTGGTCGGTCACCTTGCCGTTGACGACCTTGCGGTACGGCGTCTCGATGAAGCCGAACTCGTTAATGCGCGCGAAGGACGACATCGACGAGATAAGGCCGATGTTCGGGCCTTCCGGCGTCTCGATCGGGCAGATGCGGCCGTAGTGGGACGGATGCACGTCGCGGACCTCGAAGCCCGCGCGATCGCGCGACAGACCCCCTGGCCCAAGGGCCGAGAGACGGCGCTTGTGGGTCAGTTCCGCGAGCGGATTGGTCTGGTCCATGAACTGCGAGAGCTGGCTGCGGCCGAAGAAGTCGCG
>CAJCIA010000255.1 GCA_903970275.1 Betaproteobacteria bacterium | reverse complement strand
GACCCGCCCGTGCAAACGCTGACGCAGTCGGCGGTGTTCCTGGGCGTGAACATGGACATCGCCCCGCTCAATTACGTGAAGGCGGGCGGCACGGAGCCGTCGGGCCAGAAGATCTTTGGCATCCCGAGCAGCATCGGGTCCGGCACGGGCAGCTCGGGCTACACGCTGGAGCAGAACACGGACAATTCGGCCGACTCGGTCAGCCGCCTGACCCAGGCGATCCAGCAGGCCGGTACCAACACGCCTTACATCGACGATTCGACCAAGTACGTGGATGAAAACGGGCTGATCGGCATGGACATCTCCACGCAGCTGTCGATTCCCAACGGTACGTTCAAGACGGTGCAGTTCGGGACGACGGGCGGCTTCCTGACCCTGCCGGACTTCTTCGTCCGCACGACGCGCACCCGCGTCAACCTGCGCGACGGGCAGTCGGTGGTGATCAACGGCCTAATCGACGAGCAGACCACTCGGCAGATCACGTCGGTGCCGTTCCTGCAGAACATCCCGATCTTCGGCGCGCTCTTCCGCAACCCGGTGGACTTCAACAGCAACGAGGAAGTGGTCGTGCTGGTGACGCCGCACATCGTCCGCATGCGCGACCCCGATTCCAGCCGCTTCCCGAAGCCGACCTATCCTGAGATGATGGACCTGGCGCGGGAGAAGAACCTGGTGCCGATCATCAAGCCGGTGCGGTATGATGCAGAGGCGATCGATCTGCGCCCCGAATCTAAGGACATGAAGGACGCCGAGATGCTCGACACGCCCGGCGCAACGGCCCATTCCGAGCCGGCCCAGCCGCCGCTCCGGCCGCACGTCATCGGCGCCATGAAGCAGACGCTCCAGCCCCCTGCGGACAACTCACCGACGCCGACGCCCACGCCGGAACCGGCCCCGCCCGTTTCGCCCGCCGGTTCCGAGTCGGCCCCGGCGGTCAAGTCTGCCGCGGCGCCGGATTCGGCCAGCGGGCTCTCCCCGAATTCGACGCTGCCATGATCGATGTCTTTGTCGTCCACGACGACCCGGAACGCAGCGCGGCCATCCGAGCCGCCGTCAAGTCGATCCCCGACATGGCGCTGGCCAGCGAGACGCAGACGGGCCGCGAAGGCCTGTTTGCCGCCGCGACGATCCTGACCGGCCATCCCCGCATGCTGATCGTGCGGTTGAACCTCGGGGACATGACCGGGTTCGATTTCATCCAGCAGGTGCGGCAGAAGGCGCCGGACATCTACATCATCCCGGCGCTGGAAGGCACCGAGGGCGGGCAGGTGTGGCAGAACCTGCTCCAGCTGGAGCTGCGCGACGTGCTGGTGGGGCCGATCCCGCCGCCGGAAATTGCCAAGGTGCTCATCTCGGCCGGTCCGCGCACGCAGCAGAAATTCGATCACAACAAGGCCCCGGCGAACATTCAGGGCGAGTCGTTTGTCATCTCGGTGGTGTCGGCCCGCGGCGGCGTGGGCAAGTCGGTCATCGCCACGAACCTGGCCGCGGCGATTGCGAAGCTGAGCGAGAGCGTGACGCTGCTCGACTTCAGCCTGACGCCGGGCGACTTCGCCGTGATGCTGGACGACGTGCCGCGCAACAACGTGATGGACGCGGTGCACCAGGGCGGCGCGCTGGATGCGGAGTACCTGAACAACACGCTGGCACCCCATCCCCGGCTGCATTTCCGCTACCTGGCTTCGCCCAACCAGGAGTTCGATCCCTCGGGCTTTGATTACAACGTGGGCCTGGCCATCATGCAGGCGACCCGGACGCTGAGCCAGTACGTGGTGGTCGATACCGGCATGGCGATGGCGGGCGCAACGGTGGCGGCGGTGGACGCCAGTGATGTCATTTTCCTGGTGACGAGCCGGGACGTGGCGCGGCTGCTTTCGGCCAAAAGCCTGATCAAGTTCCTTAAGACCGATCGGCAGGTGACCAACCAGAAGCTCAAGGTGCTGGTCAATGAGGCCGAAATAGGGGCAGAAATTTCCGAGGCGGAGATCGAATCGCTGCTGGAGCATCCGGTCGCGGCTTATTTACCGTGCAATGCGGGACCGGTAACGTTCTCGATCAACAGCGGCGCGCCCATCGTGATTGCCGAGCCGCATCATCCGATTTCTGTGGTACTCAACAAGTTGGCCGAGCTCTCGTATTATCGTTGGCAGGATAAGCCGGCGGAAGACGTCAAAAGCACCAAGAAGAGTCTCCTGGGCCATCGGGCATCCCAGAAAGTGGGTGTCCGCTAAGAAGGCGCGGGTTGTGCTCCGATAGACTGTAGGTACCTATGGCCATCCCTCCCCCTGCCTTTAATCGACCCATGGCGCCTGTTCCGGGCGCCATTCCGCGCCCCGGCGCGATCCCGTCCCGAGCTCCCAACGGGGCTCCACCTCGTCCCGGCGCCGGAGGCATTCCGCCCCGGCCCAACCCGACCTCGCCCGCGCCGGCGACCTCGGCCTTGCCGACGATCAACACGCCTAGCCCGGGCCATGGCGGGACCAACGGCAACGGTAACGGCAATGGCCATACGCCCCGCCCGGCCGCGCAGCCTGACGCGGCGCAGGAATTTGTCATGCAGTTCAAGAAGCAGCTGCTGCCCTACCTGGTGCAGCAGCTCGACCCGAAGCTGCTTGAGCGCGGCAACGAGGCGGCGCTCAAGCACCGGATCGAGGAGCTGGTCGACGAGCGGCTGACCGCGGACAAGGTGCCGATCGGCCGCCAGCTGCGCGTGAAGCTGCTGGGCGACATCATCGACGAGATGGTCGGCTTCGGCCCGCTGGAGCAGTTGCTGAAGGACGACACGATCACCGAAATCATGGTGAACGGGCACCAGACGATCTACACGGAACAAAAGGGCCGGCTGACGCTGTCGCCGATCAAGTTCCTCGACGTGGAGAGCTGCCGCCGCGTGATCGACAAGATTCTCTCGCCGCTCGGCCGGCGCGTGGATGAATCGAGCCCGTTGTGCGACGCCCGTCTGCCGGACGGTTCGCGCGTCAACGTGATCATCCCGCCGCTGGCGCTGAACGGGCCGGTCATCACGATTCGTAAATTCAGCAAGAGCCCGCTGACCATGGAGAAGCTGATTGGCTACAAGGCGCTCTCGCAGAGCATGGCCATGCTGCTGAAGGCGTGCGTGCATTGTACGCTGAACATTGTCATCTCCGGCGGCACGGGCTCGGGCAAGACGACAATGCTGAACGCGCTGTCGTCCTACATCCCGGATGGCGAGCGCATCATCACGATCGAGGACGCGGCCGAGCTGAACCTGCAGCAGGACCACGTGATCCGGCTGGAGAGCAAGCCGAAGAACATCGAGGGCAAGGGCGAGATTTCCATTCGTGAGCTGGTGAAGAACTCGCTGCGAATGCGCCCGGACCGCATCGTGATCGGTGAGTGTCGCGGCGGCGAGGCGCTCGACATGATCCAGGCGATGAACACGGGCCACGACGGCTCGCTGACCACGACGCATGCGAACAGCCCACGCGACGCGATCTCGCGGCTGGAGACGCTGGTGATGATGGCGGGCATGGACCTGCCGCAGCTGGCCATCCGCCAGCAGATCGCCGGCGCGGTGCACATGATCGTCCAGATCAGCCGCCTGGGCGACGGCAGCCGCAAGTGCGTTTACATCACCGAGGTGCAGGGCATGGAGGGCAACATGGTGACCCTGCAGGACATCTTCAAGTACGAGCAGACAGGCGTGAATCCCGAGGGCAAGCTGATCGGCATCACGCGCGGCACGGGCATCGTCCCGAAGTGCCAGTCGAAGTTCAACGCCAACGACCTGAACGTGCCGGTGGAAATTTACCAGAGCGTCCTGCATCATAATAATCCCGAGTATCCGTAGTCCCAAGGCTCGCCTATGCTTCTCCTGATTGCCGGCTGCCTGCTGGCGGCTTTTCTATTGGTGGCCTACGCCATCAACCAGTCGCGCCGTCCGCCGCAGGTGGATCTGCGGGAAAAGCTGAAGAACCTGGCGAAGGATCCCGAGGCGATGGCCAAGGAGATCGAGCTGGGCGCGGAGAAGAAGAACCTGCTTTCGAAGATCGACTTCCGGTCGATCTTTGCCCGCGTCACGGGGCAGGGCTACATGGACGACCTGGAGAAGAACCTGACGCAGAGCGATATTCCGCTCAAGCCGGGGGAGTTCCTCGCGGTGCGGCTCGGCGCGGCGGGGACGGCGTTCGTGCTGACGGCGCTAATCTCGCGCAGCTTCTACATGTCTTTCGTGGTGCTGGGCGTGGCGCTGATGCTGCACATCCCGATCCTGAAGTTCATGCGCGCGCGGCGGATCAACCGCTTTGTACTGCAGCTGGCGGAGTTCCTGGTATTGATCACCAACTCGCTGAAATCGGGCCAGACCTTCCTGCAGGGGGTGGATATCGCGAGCAAGGAATCGCCGAATCCAATCGGCATGGAATTCCGGCTGCTATTGAAGGAGACCAACCTTGGCGTGCCGGTGGAAACGGCCTTCAACAACATGCTGCTGCGCGTGCCGAGCGAGGACCTGAAAATCGTGATGAGCGCCTTCAGCATCCAGCGCAACGTGGGCGGCAACCTGGCCGACATCATGGACCAGGTCGCGGCGATGATCCGCCAGCGCATCCAGATTCAGGGCCAGATCCGCGTGCTGACGACGCAGGGCAAGCTCTCCGGGGTGATCGTGGGGCTGCTGCCGTTCGTGCTGGGCGCCATTCTCTCGGGCATCAGCTACGACTACATGAAGAACCTCTGGACGCCGTGGTGGGACAACCCGAATCCGCTCATGCGGTACATGGGGCCGCTGTTGTTGTGCGGCGGCATCCTACTTGAGCTGCTGGGCTCGCTGGTGATCTGGAAAATTTGCGATATCGAGGTCTGATTCATGGATGCGATGCTGATTCTTACCGGGCTGTGCACCATCGGGGCGATTGGGCTCCTGGGGCTGGCGCTGCAGCCATCCTCCGAGACGTCGGCGATCAGCCAGCGGCTGGAAGGCCTGCGCGCGACAGCGGCGAAGAAGGGCGCGACCTCGCTCCGCGACCAGGACGAGATGAGCAAGAGCCTCTTCGTCCGCATGGTCCTGCCGCTGATCGACCGGAGCTCGAAGTTCTTCGGGCAGATGACGCCGGCCACCTCGGTGGAACGCGCGCGGCGCTCGATCGTCCAGGCGGGGCTGCAGGGCAAGATCACCCCGACGCAGATCACGACCTTTTCCTACATCCTGATGCTGCTGATTCCCTTCATGTCGCTCTCCTTCGCCGGGGTGCCGATGGCACTGCTCTCGAAGTCGACCTTCATTTTGGCGATCGGCGCGCTGCTGGGTTACCGGCTGCCTTACGGCTACGTGCAGGGCAAGGCGAAGAAGCGCCAGCATGAGATCCAAAAGGCGCTGCCGTTCACGCTCGACCTGATCTCGATCAGCGTGGAGGCGGGCATGGCGCTGGATGGCGCGATGCAGATCGTGATGGAGAAATCGCGCGGGCCGATGGCCGATGAGCTGAACCTGACCCTGCGGGAAATCCGGCTGGGCAAGGGGCGCAACGAGGCGTTGGTGGACATGGCGGACCGCGTGGGACTCGACGACCTGAAATCGTTCGTCACGGCGGTGACCTACATCGCCCGGCTGGGCGGCTCGCTTGTCGATGTCATCCGCATCCAGGCACAGGTCATGCGGACGAAGCGCCGCCAGCGCGCGGAGGAGAAGGCGATGAAAACCCCGGTCAAGATCATGATTCCGCTCGTTTTCTTCATCTTCCCGTCCATGTTCGTCGTCATCCTCGGCCCGGCAGTGATCAGCATCATGCGATCCTTCACCGGCCTGCCGGGCTGACGGCGCTTCCAGGAACCTGCTCTGAACCCCCACCGCACCACGCTTCCCGCCGGCGCGCGATTTGCGCCGTAAGGACCGGCCATGAACGCGCGCATTCGCACCACAGCCGAAGGGGAGCGGAGCCTGCGGCAGGCGGGCCGGCGGAAAGAGTGCCGCTCGGGCCAGGCGATGGTGGAATTTTCGCTGGTGGTCCTGCTTCTCTTCCTCGTGATCTTTGCCATCATCGATTACGCGCAAATGTTTTTCTACGAAAACGCCCTTCAGAACGCGATGCGCGAGGCAACCCGCTTCGCCACGGCCGGCAGTATCATCCAGCAGACCAACGGCGGGGTGGCGCAGTACGACACGAACAACGGCGTGGCGGCTCCGCAGGCGATCAAGGATGCGAAGGGCCGCGAGGCCTCGCGTTACGGTTGCATCCGGATGTTCTTTCAATCGAATTGCGTCATCTCGATGCCGACCAACGGAGTGCAGGTGATTAGTGCCTCGGCGCTGCCGGGCGCGCCGCCCGTCCTGACCACCAACGGCCTGGGCATTGTCACGCTGATGCAGTCGACCGGGGTGGCGGCCAATGTGGGGCCCGGGAACGCGAGCGACTACGTGCAGCTGACGGCGACCTATAACATCCGCACCATCACGCCGCTTTTCTACCTGATCGGGTTCAACCACGGGGGGACGAACATGACGATCTTCCCGGTGCGCGTTTCGGCCATCGTGAAGAATGAGCCGGCGTTGCTCAACTTCGAGCATAACGCGATGTACTCGGACGAGGCGCCATGAGGGGGCTGTTTTCGAATCTGCGGCGGGTGCGGCAGCGGTGCCGGAGCCAGGCGCTGGCGGAGTTCGCGCTGGTGCTGCCGCTCATGCTGATCTTCATGTGCGCGATCGTGGACTACAGCTACATGATCATGCGGATGCAGGTCATGGCCATGGCCGCGCGCGAGGCGGCCAACACGGCCACGCGGCAGGTGGCGGGCCTCGGCCTGAGCGTCGGGCTGAACGCCGGCTACTCCTCCGCCCGCACGGCCGGCGTCGATTTCTCCTCGGTCAAAGGCGGGCTGATCATCACGCATGTCTGGTACAACAGCGCGATCGACCCGGTGCACGCGCTGCTGCTCGACTCCAATTTTGTTGGCATCAACAACACGAACGGCCCAGCGGACAGCTACGATCCGACCAACCCCGTTCCGGCCAACTCCGAGACGTCGATGGGCGGGCTTTATGCGCCGGCGGGGAACACGAACATTCCCAACACGTTTTTGCTGAACCAGAGCCACATCCTGGCGGCGGACAACGGAAGCCATCCGGGCTGGCTGTCGCGGTACCGCACGCTGCCGTTTCCCGCGAGCAACCTAATCGATGGGGATACGCGCGGTGTTTATGCGGTTGAGGTAATGTACACCAACTCGTTCCTCACGCCGATCGGCGCCCTGATGACACGCTTCGACAACTTCACGGGCGCGACTTTTTTTGCGCCGCCTGTGCTTTACGACGCGGCCTTTTACGGCGTGATCACCGGCACGCCCACCTCGGCCGTGCCTTTGCCCGCGTCTGGCAGCATCCCGGTCACGCCGCCTCCTCCTCCTCCTCCTCCTCCGCCACCGCCACCG
>CAJCIA010000254.1 GCA_903970275.1 Betaproteobacteria bacterium | reverse complement strand
AAGCAACACGCGTTCTCTTTGCCCGGCGGTCATAGACCGCCGCTACAGCAGAAATCATGCGTCCAATCGCCGATGCCAGGACTCGACGATCTCCGCGACCGTCTGCTCCAGCGACTTGGTGATCGACCAACCGGGGTAGTGCGCCTGCATCTTGCGGAGGTCGCTGTAGTAGCAGATGTGGTCGCCCGCGCGCGGCGTGTCGACATAGGTGTGCCGCATCGGCTTGCCGGTGATCTTTTCCGCCAGCGCAAACGCCTCCAGGATCGAGCAGGCGTGCTCGCGGCCACCGCCGAGGTTATAGACCTCGCCCACGCGCGGCGCCTGGAAGAACGCGTACATGAACCGCGCCACGTCCTCGCTGTGGATATTGTCGCGCACCTGCTTTCCCTTGAAGCCGAGCACGTGGTACTCGCGCTCCTCGAGGTTGCACCGCACGAGGTAGCTGAGGAACCCGTGCAGTTCCACCCCGCTATGGTTCGGCCCAGTCAGGCAGCCGCCACGCAGCACGCAGGTGGGCAGACCAAAATAGCGACCGTATTCCTGCGCCATCACGTCGCCCGCCAGCTTGGACGCGCCGAAAAGCGAATGCATGGTCTGATCGACGGGAAAGTCCTCCGCGATGCCGTGCGCCTGCGCCCGATCGGCAAAATCCCAGCGCATCTCCAGCTCGCGCAGCGGCAGCGCATTCGGTGCGTCGCCGTAAACCTTGTTCGTGGACATGTGGATGAAGGGCGATTCCGGACAGGCGCGCCGTGCCGCCTCCAGCAGGTTCAGCGTGCCGGTCGCGTTCGTGTCGAAGTCGTCGAAGGGGATTGCCGCCGCGCGATCGTGCGATGGCTGCGCCGCGGCGTGGATGATGCACGCCGGCCGCAAACGCGCGACGAGCTCCAGCACGCCGGCGCGGTCGCGGATGTCGAGTTCGTGATGGACAAAGCCGCGCAGCTCGCGCTCGAGCCGCTGCTGGTTCCAGCGCGTGTCGCCCGCCTCGCCCAGGAACACCGCGCGCTGGTTGTTGTCGATGCCATGCACGGTCAGCCCGTGCCGGCCAAAGAACAGGCACACCTCTGAACCAATCAGCCCTGAAGAGCCGGTGACGAGAACGACCTGGCTCACGGCACGGTGTAGTGTTCCACCACCGGGCCGGACTTCAGCGGGTTCGTGCCCGCCGCCGGCAACGGGATGCCTTGCGCTTCCAGGTAGGGGCGAAGCTGCGCGGCGGGCTCCGCATTCTCCTCCGCGCCGTGCGGGCAGCGCAGGCCCATCTGGTAGGCCTGCTCCGCCTTCTCCAACAGCCCGACCTGCCAAAAATGATTGCCCAGCCGGAACCAGAAATGGCCCTCGTAGGGCTGGTGCGTCACCGCATCCACCAGGCACAGGTATGCCTCCGGATAACGCCCCATGATGTCGTAGGTCAGCCCAAGCGAGGCGGTGATCGTATCGTCGAGCGGGTTGAGCACCCGCGCCCGCTGGTAGGCCTCGGCCGCCAGGGTGCCCTCCTTCACGCGCCCCTCGACGTCCTGATGATACGCCGCCTCCATGCGGTGCTCGTCGCCGAGGAAAATCAGCGCCGGCACGTTGTGCGGATCAATTTTGACCGCTTCATTCGCCGCGGCGATTAGCTCGACAGGACGTTCATCCAGCACCTCGGCATTTGCGTGCTCATAGATCAGATCGCTCAGGCCGGTCCGGCCTACGGCGTACCCGAACGCCAGCCCGAACAGCGCCAGGAACGCCGCGGTCACGACGCGCGGCAGTCCCGCGCCAATGCTTTCTGGCTCGCCGCTGAAACGACGCAGGCCGAGGCCGGTCAGCGCGAAGATCATGAAGGCGTTGGCCGGAATGTGCAGGTTGAAGTCGACGAAGGAGTGGAGCAGCAGGCCGCCCCAGGCGGAAAAGCCGGCGATCACCAGGACGCGATCCTGCCAGCGGGCCGTCGCGCGCGGCCGCCGGAAATAAGCCACCGTCACGGACACGACAAAGGTGAGCGCGAGGGCGAAGCCGATCAGCCCGTAATCGGCCAGGCAGTTCAGGTAATCGTCGTGCGTCAGCACCGCGCGCGTTTGGAACGTGCTGTCCTGGTAGCGCGGATGCACGAAGACGAACGTCGCCGGCCCGGTGCCGAACCAGGGATAATCATGCGCGATGTGCAGGGCATCGCGCGCCAGCACCACGCGCACGTAGGTCTGCAGGCTGCCGCCGGAAAGCGTTTGCCGCGCCTCGGTCATCCGCTCCGCCGCGAGTGACGTGTGCGCGATCACCGCCGCGAGGCCGGCCAGCAGCACCACCGCGCCGACCGCCGGCACCCACCAACGCACCATGCCATAGCGCACGCTAAAAAGCGCAAAGGCCAGGATCATGCCGCACATGCCCAGCAGGCTTCCGCGCGAGGCGGCGAAGATCAGCCCCACGACCATCGTGACGGCCAGGTAGAAGCAGACGATGCGCAGCGGCCACGGCAGCTTGGAAAATGCGCCTAGGGCCAGGGCCGCGCCCATCGCCATATAGAGAAGCGCCCCGTAGTGATTGGGGCACGCATAGGTGCCGACCCAACGCGGCGCATAGTGCTGGTGCAGCGTCTCGTCGGGACCGAAGGGACACCAGCTGATGTGCGCGCTCAGGTAGTAGCCGAAGCCGGTTTCGAACAGCCCCAGCACCGCCAGCAGCCCGAGGATAACCAGCCCAAACCACCGCCGCGCCAAGCCGTACCGGCAGGTGAGAAACACCGTGGCGTAGCCGATGATGTTCAGGATCTCGAGCCGCGAGAAGTATTCCGTCGGCGAGGTCAGCCAGCGCGCGATGGCGTAAAGCGTGAACGCCAGCACCGTGAAATCGATCAGGTCGAGCCGCGGCCTGATCCCCGGGCCGAAGGCGATCCGCCCCGCCTGCACCAGGAGCAGCAGCGCCACCCCTTCCAGGATCGGCAGCTGCACCCACCCGCGTGCGCCGCCCAAAATCAGCGGCCCGGTGAAAAGAATCGGCAGCAGCAGCGCGAAGGTCACCACCGCCCCGAGGGTCAGCGGCGCCCGTCGTTCGCGTTCCACGGGAATTCGCTCAGGCGGAGCGATCGGGAATGACCTCATGCGAATGGGGAAACATGCCCCTCACCCCTGCCGGTTGCGAGTAGAAATCCGCAGCATCGTTTGCCCGCGCCGGCAGGCTCGACATGCATGGTCGGAACATGCCGCAGCACGCCCATTTTTTCCGATGCAGCCCGCCCAAGCGGATTTTTATTCCGCCGCCTAAAATAACGGTCACGCACAACCCGCTCGGAATCAACATCTAACATGCGAACGCTCGTGCTGGCACAAACGGTGCACCTGAGAGGAACGACATGAACGTGGGACTTTATAGCGGCGCGGCCGGCATGCGCGTGGGGCAGGATTACCAATCGCTGGTGACCGAGAACCTGGCGATGCAATCCGTGCCCGGATACAAGCAGGCGCTGCCCGTCTTTACGACGGACATGCAGCTGTCCTCCAACGGCTCGCTCACGCCCTCGGGCAATCCCGCGGCGATCCACATGACGCGCGTGACCGATTTCTCGCAGGGCCCGATCCAGCCCTCGACCAGCCCGTATCACCTCGCGGTGGAGGGCAAGTCGTTCTTCGAGGTCAAAGAGGCGGACGGCACCACGACCTACACGCGCAACGGCGCCTTCACCGTCTCGCCCACGGGCCAGATCCTGACCAGCGACGGCGCGGCCGTCTGCGGTTCCGGCGGCTCGCCGCTTACGGTTGACCCGACGAAGGCCTCGCAGGCGACCATCGGCTCGGACGGCACGATCTCGATCAACGGCACCTCTTCCGGAAAGTTCGACCTGGCTCATTTCAAGAACGCGGCGGCTTCCCTCACGCCGATCGCGCACGGGCGCTATCTGGCCCAGCCCGGTACGCCCCAGGAAGGAGCGGCCGCGGGCGACCAGATTCTGAGCAACAGCCTGGAGGGCAGCAACAGCAACCCGGTCGAGGCCATGGCCGACATGATCCAGGCCTCGCGCCTCTACGAAGCCAACTCGAAATCCATCGCGGCCGTCGACGACAACACCAACCAACTGATCACCATGCTGGGCGCGCACGCTGCCTAAGGTGCGTTCCCCTAACTCCACCCGACCATGATTCGAGCTCTTTGGACTTCCGCCAGCGGCATGGCCGCGCAACAGATGAACCTGGACGTGATCGCCAACAATCTGGCGAACGTGAACACCGCCGGCTTCAAAAAAGCCAACGTGCAGTTCCAGGAAATGATGTACGACACGCAGGAGGCGCCGGGCGCGAGCAGCACCGACTCCAGCACCGTGCCGACCGGCATCCAGGTGGGATACGGCTCCAAGCCCGTCGCGACGGAGCGCAATTTCTCGCAGGGCAGCCTGCAGCAGACGGGCAACACCTACGACGTCGCGATCCAGGGTACCGGCTTCTTCAAGCTGACCATGCCCGACGGCACGAATGGCTACACCCGCGACGGCTCGTTCATGGTCAACGCAGACGGCCAGATCGTCACCAGCCAGGGCTTCCTCGTCACGGGCGCGGGCACGATCGACCCGAAGGCGCAGAACGTGACCATCGGGGCGGACGGCACGATCTCCGCCACGATCAACGGCACGACGGCCAAGATCAGCCCGATCACAATTTCCACTTTCCCAAATCCGCAGGGCCTCACCAGCATGGGCGACAATCTTTATACGGAGTCCTTGGCCTCCGGCACGGCGATCGACGGCCAGACGCCGGGCACGAACGGCATCGGCACGCTGCAGCAGGGCTACACGGAAACGTCCAACGTCTCGGTGGTGGAGGAGATGGTGCAGATGATCCAGGCCCAGCGCGCGTATGAGATCAACTCGAAGGCGATCCAGACCTCGGACGACATGCTGCAGATGGCGAATAATATGCGGCATTAGTAGCGGGGCAGGCGGCCTTTTGCTGTAGGGGCGGTCCATGACCGCCGACGATCATGCGAAATCCTGCGCTTGTGCGTCGGCGGTCATAG
>CAJCIA010000253.1 GCA_903970275.1 Betaproteobacteria bacterium | reverse complement strand
CTATGACCGCCGGGGAGAAGAGAAATCGTTCGCTATCCGCGGCGGTCATAGACCGCCGCTACAGAAGGCAAGCACACCGCTTCTTCGAAGCGCCGCATCACGAGCTTTCCCGTAAATCGACGGATTATATTTCCAGCCCGTTCTCACAGGATCGGAGTTATTTTCCGTTCTCCCTGAGATTCCTTCGTCGCATGTAGTTGTCCATCAAAGACTAGCTTCATACCGCCCTCCATGGCATGCACGTTGCACGAGGACGGCATGATCGCGTCAGGTCTCTTCGCCACCCCCGGCATTCAGGGGCTGTCCCTCGCCCTGGACGAGGCGTCCCTGCGTCAGCAGGCCATTTCCTCGAACATCGCGAACGTCAACACGCCGGGCTACCAGCGCATGGACGTCAGCAACTCCTTTGAGAACGCCTTCAAGAGCGCCCTCTCCGATCTGAGCAGTGGCGGCTCCGTCGGAATGATGCCCACCGGCTCCATCACCACCGCCGCGGACCAGGGCCCGGCCCGGCCCGACGGCAACACCGTCCAGATCGAAAGCGAGATGATCGGCCTGGCCCAGAACAGCGCCAAGTACGAGTTCGCCAGCGACATGATCGCCAACAGCTTCCACGGCATGAAGACCGCCATCACCGGCAACGTCAGCTGA
Organism: Betaproteobacteria bacterium; assembly: GCA_903970275.1. Lineage (GTDB taxonomy): Bacteria > Verrucomicrobiota > Verrucomicrobiia > Methylacidiphilales > UBA1321 > JABDGH01. The sequence goes on along the minus strand of CAJCIA010000253.1, from coordinate 2,466 downwards.
TCCTCCTGATCCATTCCCATGAGCCTCATCCCCGGAATCGACGCCAGCAGCAGCGCCCTCACCGCCGAGCGCACCCGCCTCGACGTGATCGCGGGCAACCTGGCCAACGCCAACAACACCAGCGACGCCACCGGCGGCGTATACCACCGCAAGATGGTCGTCTTCGAAAGCAAGATGCAGGACGCGCTGGCGGCTGGCTCCGAGGCCTCGCCCACCGAGGTCAGCATCGCCCGCGTGGTGGATGATCCCAGCCCGCTGCCGCGTCTCTACCAGCCCGGCAATCCCAAGGCCGATGCGCAGGGCATGGTCACCATGCCCAACGTCAACCCGCTCGACGAGATGGTCGACATGATGACGGCCAGCCGTTCCTACCAGGCCAACCTCCAGGTCATTTCCACCGGCCGCAGCATGTTCGAGCAATCGCTCAAGATCGCCCAATCCTGACGTTGATCCATGAACCCCCTCGACGCGCTCTCCAGCCTCGGCTCCGCCGGCAACATCGGCAATCTTGCCCTCAACGCCCCCACCACCACGCCCGGCCTGCCCGGCGCGCCGGTGAGCGAAGGCTTCTCCAGCTATCTCCCCTCCGTCCAGGCCACGCCGGCGGCGGGCGCGCTCGACGCCACCCCGGCACTGGCTTCCGGCGGCGGCAGCCCCTCCACCTGGGGCCATATGGTCCAGCAGATGGTCATGGACGTGAACAACCAGCAGCAAAACGCAGCCGCCCAGGTCAACGACGTCCTGCGCGGCGGCCCCACGCCGGTGCACCAGGCGCTGATCTCCACCGAGCAGGCCAGCCTCTCCTTCGAATTTCTCGCGGAAGTCCGCAACAAGATCACCGACGCCTACCAGCAGGTCATGCAGATGCAGGTCTAGCCCGTCCGGCTCCCTAAACGCACCCCCAACCCACCCCCATGGAAGAAATCAAAAAAAACCTGCTCGCGCTCTGGAAGGGCCTTTCGCCCCAGCGCCGTGTTTCCCTCATCGGCAGCTTTCTGCTCTCGCTTGCGGTGCTCAGCGCCGTGGTCTACTTCGCGAGCAAGCCGCGCCTCACGCTGCTCTACGGCGGCCTCGCCCCGGCCGAGGCCGGCAAGGTGACCGACTATCTCGACCAGAAGAAGATCTCCTACGAGGTAAGCGACGGCGGCCGCGCCATCGAGGTTCCCGCGCAGGACGTCTACGCCGCGCGCATGGGCCTGGCCGCGCAGGGCATCCCCACCCAGTCCGACAGCGGCGTCGGCTTCGAGCTCTTCGACAAGCCGACCTTCGGCGAATCCGACTTCATGCAGCGCGCCAACTACTACCGCGCGCTGCAGGGCGAGCTGGCCCGCACGATCAAGCAGCTCGATGAGGTGCAGAACGCGCGCGTGCTCATCGTCGTGCCGGAGGACAAGCTCTTCGGCCAGGATCACCAGGAGGCCAAGGCCTCGGTCTTCGTCCAGCTCCAGCCCGGGCGCTCGCTCAGCACCAGCCAGCTCCAGGCCATTCGCTTCCTCGTCGCCAACGGCGTGGAAAACCTTCAGCCCGAGCGCGTGGCCGTGGTCGACAGCAACGGCCGCGCCATGGCCGATGCCGACGACTCCTCCGTCGGCGGCAACGGGCAGGTCACCGACAAGCAGCGCCAGGCCCGCGCCGACCTCGAGCATTACCTCGAGGAAAAAGCGCAGAGCATGCTCGACCAGGTCCTCGGGCCTGGGCAGGCCGTCGTCCGCGTCGCCTCCGAGATCGATTACAGCGCAATGCAGGAAACCGCCGAGCGCTACGACCCGAAGAGCTCCACCATCCAGACGGAGACCAGCACGACCGAGTCGAGCACGACGCAGTCCTCCGCTGGCGGCAGCGGCGCGGGCGTCGCGGCCAACTCCGGCTCGACGAACAATTCCTCCGACAACGGCAAGACCGCCGACGAGAAGAAGGAGAACACCTCCAACACCTACGCGCTGAGCAAGACGGTGGACACCAGGACGGTCGGCGCCGGTGCGATCAAGCGGCTGACCATCGCCCTCATGCTCAACCAGCGCAAGACGCCGGGCGCGGCTGGCGCGACCGGCAAGCCCAATCCCCGCACCTCGCAGGAGATCGCCGACCTGGAAGGCATCGTCAAGGCCGCCGTCGGCTTCACCACCAGCGACACGCGCCAGGACACGATTGCCACCTCGGAGATTCCGTTCGCCGATCTTTTCGACGACAGCACGCCGGTGGCGAAAAAGGGCGGCATGACCGCGCAGCTCAGCTCCTACCTGCCCTACGTCACCCAGGGATGCCTCGTCCTGCTCGCCATCGGCATCCTGCTCTACTTCAAGGGCAGCATCAGCGGCTCCCCCAAGAAGGGTGCGGACGAGGCCGATCCCGACAGCTTCGAGGTGCTGCTCAACAATTACACCATCCAGTCCAACGGCAACGGCCACGCCAATGGGCACGGCCCGCTGCGCACCCATGGCGCCAATGGTCACGCCACCGCCGGCG
>CAJCIA010000252.1 GCA_903970275.1 Betaproteobacteria bacterium | reverse complement strand
GAGAGCTTGTTCACCGCGTGCAGCTCGCGCGCCAGGGCCGCGGCAAGGTCGAAGCGAAAGCCATCGACGTGCATCTCGGTCACCCAATAACGCAGGCTGTCCATGATCAGTTGCAGCACGCGCGGATCGGGGACGTTCAGCGTGTTGCCCGTGCCGGTGTAGTCGAAGTAGAAACGGGGATCCTCCGCCCGCCGGTAGTAGGCCTCGTTGTCGATGCCGCGGAAGGAAAACGTCGGGCCTAGGTGATTGCCCTCGGCCGTGTGGTTGTAGACCACATCGAGGATCACCTCGATGCCAGCGGTGTGCAGGTTCTTCACCATCTGCTTGAACTCGGCCACTTGCTGCCCACGCGTGCCCCAGCTCGAATAACTGCCCTCAGGCGCGAAGAAGGCGATCGAGTTGTAGCCCCAGTAATTCGTCAGCCCCTTGTCGAGCAGATGCTTGTCATCCACGTGTGCGTGGACCGGCAGCAGCTCGACCGCCGTGATGCCCAGCCGCTTGAAATACCTGATCGCCGCCGGGCTGCCGATGCCGGAATAGCTGCCGCGCTGCTCGGGCTCGACTTCCTCCCACAATTTGGAAAACCCGCGCACGTGCGTCTCGTAGATCACCGTGTCCTCAATGGAGTGGCGCGGCATGCGGTCGTTGTCCCAGTTGAACGTCTGATCAACCACGACCGACTTCGAGACAAGCGTGGCGTTATCGCGATCGTCGCGCACGAGATCAGCGTCCGGATGATCGATCTGGTAGGAAAACATCTCCGGTTTCCACTGCACGTCGCCGGAGACCGCCTTGGCGTAGGGGTCCATCAGCACCTTGGCCGGATTGAAGCGCAAGCCGCGATGCGGCTCCCACGGCCCGTGCACCCGGAAGCCGTAAAACTGCCCCGGCCGCGCCTCGGGAACGAAGACATGCCAGACTTCGTCGGCGCGCTCGACCATCGGAATGCGCACCGTTTCCTGGGCGCCGTGGACGTAATCGAAGAGGCACAACTCCACCCCGGTGGCATTGCGGCTGAAAAGCGCGAAGTTGGTGCCCGTGCCCATCCAGGTGGCGCCGAGCGGATAAGCGTGGCCTTTCCAGGTCTTCATCGGGCGCTCCGCGTGGCGTCGTGTTGCAGGGCGTCTTCATGCACGCTGATGCCGTGCGAGACAATCAGCTCGCCCCCGAGCCAGCCGGAAAGCCCGGACAGCACCACGCCGAAGAGCGAGATGACCACCGGGACAAGCGAGTACGTGGTACCCTCGGCGTAGCGCAGCCACGCGCTGACAATCATCAGCACCGTCACGATCAGGTTAATGGTCAGATGAAAAGTCGCCGTGCGCGCCGCCGCTTTCGTCTGGCAGAGGCTGTAGTCCATCAGGCCGGTGATGATGGCGGGCACCGCGCCGACCACGCCGCCGGCGATGCAATAGAGAGCAGCCTTTTTCCACGAATCGTCGCCCCAGCCGGCGTGATAAACCAGATCGCAGACGGGTGAGAAGCACCAAAGCCCGATCGGAATGGTGACGAATATCGGATGGAGCGGATGACCCGCAATGGATGCTCTGGATTTCATGGGACTACCGTCGAAGTTGGAGGGATTAACGCAGCCTGCAACTCGGGTCGATGCCTGAGCGACGCCTCGGCTGTCTGCCCGGCAGGCGACAACTTGAGCAGGACGGTGCCATGCGGCGGGACACTTACGGAATACTCGCCGTCAAAAGTTCCTTCGTCCTCGTGCAACCAAAGGTCGCGGACTTTCTGCGGACCGCGGATGCCAATGTTGGCCCAATGCGCGGTTAGGCGATCGGAAGCCGGGCCGCCGTTCAGGAGCCCAAGGGCCCAACCGCCGTCGCTTAGAGGCCGAGCCCACACTTCGCCGTCGTTATTATCGTGCTGGACCATGGTCGCTTCCTGGCCGAGCGGATCTTGGTCGATGGCGAGCGCCTCGTCGTTGGTCAGGAGCGCCTTGGTGAAAGCATCGAGCCGCGTCATGTCGCAACCGATCAGCAAGGGCGCCGCCAGCAGGCACCAAAGCGAGAGGTGGGTGATCTGCTCATCACCGGTGAGCCGTGTGGGATGCGTGTTCCCGAAGCCAACGATGCCGACCATGAGCATGTCCGGATCATTCCAGTGACCCGGCCCCGCGTAAGCGGCGTGCCCGGTTTCCGACTGGATGATGTCCCAAAGACTGCCCCAAGTGTCGTTGATGTCTCCATGCGTGCGCCAGCAATTGCCCCGCACCTCGGGACGGCTGGCCCAGCGCCACACGTCGCTCATGCCGTACTGGCACAAGCTGTAGACGATGTCGCGATGCGCGTGGTCAAGCGCGCTGCGCATGACCGCATAAGGCTTGATGCGCGCGGCTTCATTATCGTTCGCGCCGGGCGTCCGGCCGTAGGAGCACCAGTCGTACTTCAGATAATCGAAGCCCCAGTCGGCGTAGGTTTGGGCGTCCTGTTCCTCGTGCTGGTAGCTACCCGCGTAGCCTCCGCAGGTGGCCGGTCCGGGCGACGAGTAGAGCCCGATGTGCAGGCCCTTGGCATGGACGTAGTCCGCCAGCGCCTTCATGTCCGGGAACTTGGCATTGCTGATGATCTGGCCGTTTGCGGTCCGCATGGGCGGCGGAGCGGGAGCATCGGGGTTGGAAGCGGGGGCCGGGTTTTTCGGGTCAGCGGGAGGCTGATACCGATTCTGCCACGCGTCGTCGATGTTGACATACTGATAGCCGTGCGCCTGGAGGCCCGCGGCCACCATCTCATCTGCCGCGGCCTTGATCTTCTTCTCGTCCACCGTCGTGCCCCAGACGTTCCATGAATTCCAGCCCATGGGCGGAGTGAGTGCGAGTTGGTGGTCGCCGCCCACAATGGTCAGCCCGCGCTGCGCCGTGCCGCCGGGCCCCCGCACAGTGACACGCACGATTGTCGTACCTGTGGCAGCGAGCGAGCCGGTAATGATTCCGGTGCGCTCGTCCAGCGAAAGCCCTGCCGGAAGATGGTCGGCCGAGTAGGCCAAGGGCGGCTGGCCCGTGGCCGGAATGACGAAGAGAAACGGGTTGCCCGGAGTCGATCCGACAATGGATGTGCCGTGAATGGCCGTCACGGGATCGTCCGGCAGGATCTTTAGCCTCGGGGCTGGATCGGCTGTTGATGCCTCCTCAGCCGCCTGCGCCGGTGGGCACACCCCGAGAGCAAGGAGAACGCAGACGGAAAGGAGTCGGCACGCGGGCATGCGTCCGATGTTGCAAGTCCGGTCATCTCCCGACGAACCCTTTTCCGCGGCGGCCGGCGCGCACTGCCAGCCGCGCACGGTTTAGGGCGTCGTGGCTGCCTGCTTCTCGGAACCTGCTGCTGCCGCCGTGCTCGTCGGGGCGTTCTGCACCAGCTTCGAGTCGGCATCCCGCAAGAGCTGCACGTAGTCGGTCATGATGCTGACCGTCTCGTTCAGCTGGGGATCGACGCTCGGCGTGTTGATCGTTGCCTCGAGATCCGGCGTGGCGCCGTCAGAATCGGAATCATCCTGATCAACCTGTGGGCTCTTGGTCGTGGCCACCGCCGCCGGCTGATTCTTGTCCACCATGTCCAGCGTAAGCTCCAGGTCCTTGTCGCGGCCAGCCTTTCGGTTTTCCAGGTCCTTCTTGCGCGCGAGAGCCGCGGTCTTGAGTTCCTCCGTCTCCTTCAGCCGCGCCGCCTCGTTCAACGACGCGGTCGTGTCGACCACGCGCTTCTTGTAGAACGCGATGTCCTGACGCAGGTAGTTGAAGTCGGTCGAGTTCGCCACCCGGACGTCGGACTTCGCTTTCAGCTGCGCGATATAAGGCGCGGCCAGGTTGAAGTGATCGAACGGCACGGGCGAGATCGTGTCCCAGGGCAGGTAGTACTTGAGTGTTGTTTCACCGAGCTCGAAGGCATCCAGCAGCGACGGCAGCACGATGTCGGGCACAACGCCCTTTTCCTGCGTCGAGCCGCCGGCCACGCGGTAGAACTTCTGCACCGTCATCTTCAGCTCGTTGCCTGGGTCAAGAATGACGCCCAGCGGCGCGGCCTGATCGAGGCGGATGAGGGTCTGCACCGTCCCCTTGCCGTGTGTGCTCTTGTCGCCGACCACGACCGCCCGGCCGTAATCCTGCAGCGCTGCCGCCACAATCTCCGTCGCGGATGCGCTCATCTTGTTCACCAGCACCACGAGCGGCCCCGTATACAGCACCGAGTTGTTTTCGGTCTTGAGCGACTCGGTGTCGCCATCGGACCTGCGCACCTGCACCACCGGCTCGCCCTGGCCCGACTGACCCTTGACGAACAGGGCGGTGAGATCGATGGCCTGGTCGAGCAGGCCGCCGCCGTTGTTGCGCATGTCGAGGATGATGCCGGCGACCTTTTCCTTCTTCAGGCGGCCAATGAGCTTGGCGCAGTCGCTCGCGGCGGCGTGATCGTTCTGCGTGTTGTTATAGAAGTCGTGCAGGTGGATGACGCCGATCTTCTCGATGCCGCCGCCGGCAACCGGATGCTCGATGATGTCGGCCTTGGCCAGGCTATCCTTCAAGCTGACGAGATCGCGTTTGAGGATGATGTCCTTGTGGACCGCATCGCCCGCGCCCGCCGGTTGGATGACGAGATGGACGATGGACCCCTTGGGTCCGCGGATCATGTCGACTACCCGGTTCAGCCGCATGTTCACGGCATCAATTGGCTCCTTGGCCCCCTGCCCGACAGCAATGATCTTGTCCATCGGTTTCAGCCGCTTGTCGAGGTCGGCGGGGCCACCGGGGATCACCTGTTCGATGACCGCGTAGCCGTCGTCGGACTTCAGCTGCGCGCCGATGCCGGTGACGGAATGGTCGATCGCCTGAATGCTGAAATTTTCCGATTCATCCGGCTGGAAGTAATCGGAATGCGGATCGTAGGCATGGGTCAGGCCGCAAAGGTATTGCTCGAGCACGTCGAGATCGTCCATCTCGCTCCAGTAGCGCAGCAGCGAGTCGTAGTTCTTGGTCAGGCGCTTGGCCGTCGCGTCCACCGGCTTCTTGTTCAGCAGGCCGTTGAGCAGGTCGGACTTCACGTAGCCGCGCCAAAGCGTTTCGGAGGCGGCCTCGTCCTTTAGCCACGGCGACTTGTCCGTCGGCATGGTGAAGCTCTCATCCTTCGTAAAGTCGTGCTTCTCGTGCACCAACTTCTGGGCCAGCGCGACATCCTCGCGCAGCCGCTGCAGGAAGCGCTGGAAAATCTCGAAGGCCGGCCCGATGGCCGCGGCTTCATCCTCGCCATGGAGCAGATCGCCCAGCGTGTTGCCGGGCGTGTCCGCGTACTTCTTCGTGAACTCGTCGATGTCGCTTTGCAGGAAGAACCGGTGACTCTCATCCAGCGCGGCGAGATAAAGGCCCAGCCAGCGACGCGACATCTCCGCATCGATCGGGCGCTGCAGATAATGGTGATTCTCCAGCAGACCGCCCACGGTGCGCTCGATCTCGTAATCGCGATCCGCGCGGACGACCATCTGCTTCGGCGCGGGCGCCGTCGCATCAGCGCCGGTTGGCGCGCTGACTTCGGCGGGCGTGTTCGGCGCCGCGGAGGGCGCCCCAGTCGGCTTGGGCTGATCGCCGCCCGGCTCCTTTTCCGCACCACTGGCCGGCAGCGGGGTGCCTACCGGCGGTGCCGGGGGCGTGTCGGCGGCCCACACTGCGGCATAGCCGGCGAAAATGAGGGCAGCCAGAAAAGCGACAAGGCTGCGGCGGAGGAGCGAATTGCGGGGTAACATAAAATTCAAACGAGCTCGCGGCCGCCCATGTAGGGGCGCAGGACGGGGGGAAGCTCCACGCGGCCGTCTTCCCGCTGAAAAGTCTCGAGCAGGGCGATGAACAGGCGCGGCAGCGCGACGCCGGAACCATTAAGCGTATGGCAGAAGATATTTTTACCCTCGGCATTCTTATACCGCAAATTCATGCGTCGTGCCTGAAAATCTTCAAAATTGCTGCACGAGGAAACCTCCAGCCAGGCACCCACCCCCGGCGCCCAAACCTCGATGTCGTAGCACTTGGCCGCACCAAACCCCATGTCGCCCGTGCAAAGCGTCACCACCCGGTAATGCAGGCCCAGGAGCTGCAGGACCTTTTCCGCATGGCCCACGAGCTCCTCGTGCGTGGCGCTGGAATTCTCCGGCCGCGTGATGTGCACGAGCTCCACCTTGTCGAACTGATGCACGCGGGTAATCCCGCGCGTGTCCTTGCCGGCGCTGCCCGCCTCGCGGCGGAAACACGGGGTGTAGGCCGCGTAGCGGATCGGTAGCTTCAATTCCGGCACGATTTCCTCCCGATGGAGATTGGTCACCGGCACCTCGGCCGTCGGAATGAGATAAAGCGGCGGCTCTTCCGGCACGCGGTACATGTCCTCCGCGAACTTGGGCAGCTGCGACGTGCCGACCATGCTTTCGCCTCGCACCAGGAAAGGCGGCGAGATTTCCGTGTAGCCGTGCTGAGCGGTGTGAAGCTCCAGTAAAAAATTGATCAGTGCCCGCTGCAACCGGGCGCCCGCGCCGCGATAGACGATGAACCCGCTGCCGGAAATCTTGGTCGCCGCGTCGAAGTCGAGCAGGCCGAGATGGGTGGCAATCTCCCAATGCGGTTTGGGCTGGAAGTCAAACTTCGCGGGCTCGCCCACCACACGCTCGATGCGGTTGTCCGCCGCGCTCCTGCCCACAGGAACGGAATCCTGAGGAATATTAGGGATGCGCAGCAACAGATCCGTCTGCTCAGCTTCAAGGCTGGTCAACTCGCGATCAAGGGCGCTGATCTGCTCGCCGACGGCCTTCATCTGCGCCGACTTCTCGGCAACATCGCTGCCCTTCGACTTGAGCGCGCCGATCTCCTTGCTGGCGCGATTGCGCTCGCCCTTCAGTGCCTCGCTTTCCTGCAAAAGCTTGCGGCGCTTTTCGTCGAGTTGCAGCACCTGCGCAATAGCCTGCTCGTCGCCCGCATTCCGGCGTCCCAGCCGCTCCTGAAAGAATTCGGGATTATCGCGGATTTTGCGGATGTCGAGCATGTGGCGGGAAAGCGGTGAATATCTCGTCAACCGCCTTGAGACGCAAGCCCCCGCGAGCCTTTAACAGGAATTTAACGAGGTGAAGGATGACAGACCGGTCAAACTGTAGCGGCGGTCCATGACCCCCG
>CAJCIA010000251.1 GCA_903970275.1 Betaproteobacteria bacterium | reverse complement strand
CACCGGGCCCCCGAGGCACGCGGCGCACGAGGCGTTTTCCGTCATCTGCACGCCCGCCGATTCCAGGATGCTCCACACCGTCTGGTCGCCCCACTTGGTGGTCTGCAGCTCGTTCACCACGTCCGGCGTCGCGGGTACGCCGAAGGTGTCGATCTTCACGCTGCGACCTTTCAGGATCTCCGCAAAGGCCAGGAAGTCCGAAGTCTTGCCGCCCGTGCACGAGCCGATGTAGGCGCGGTCGAGCGAGATCTTCTCCAGGTTCTTGGCCAGCTCGCGCTGACCGGGATCGGGATGCATCGCCACCGTCGGCTCCAGCTTGGAAAGATCAAAGGTCTTGTCGTAAACGAAGCTCTGGTCCTGATCCAGCTCCACCGGCGTGTAGGTCGACTTGGTGCCGTTGGCCGCCGTGCGCTCGTTCACGTACGCAAAGGTCTTCTCGTCCGCCGGGAAGACGCCGTTCTTGCCGCCCGCCTCGATCGCCATGTTGGTGATCGTCATGCGGTCGTCCATGTTCAGCGCCATCGCGCCCGGTCCCTCGTACTGCATGGCGCGGTAGGTCGCGCCATCAAAACCGATGTCGCCGATCACGTGCAACACCACATCCTTGGCCATCACGCCCGCGGGCAGGGTGCCCTCGAGATAAAACCGCATCGTCTCCGGCACCTTGATCAGCAGCTTGCCCGTGCCCATGACGAACCCCGCGTCCGTGTTGCCAATGCCGGTGGCGAACATGTTGAACGCGCCCGCCATGCAGGTGTGGCTGTCGGTGCCAAAGAGCACTTCGCCCGGGCGCAGGTGGCCCTTGGCCGGCAGCGCCGTGTGGCAGACGCCCGCGTAACGCGCGCCGAACTGCTTCTTCAGCTGCCCGCGCGACTGGTCGAAGATCCAATGCCCATTCGGGTCGTCAATCACGTCGTAGAAATAGGGCAACCCCTGCTCCTGCACGAAGGCGCGCAGGATATCCACATTGCGGTTGGACAGCGAATCGGCGGTGAAAATGTAGTGATCCGGGATGATGACGATCTTGTTCTTGTCCCAGACCGGCGCCGTCTTGCCGAACTCGCGCTTGAAGACGCCGATGGTGCCCGGCCCGCACACGTCATGAGTCAGCAACACATCCGTCTCGACCCACACATTGTCACCAGGGGCGACATGGGCCTTCCCACTGGCCCGCGCCAGCAGCTTTTCAGTCAAAGTCATAAGGGGAAGAAGATATCCCAGGGCCGTCCTCTTGTCATCTCTTCATCGATGCCGGTTTGAGCTGCTAACCCATGCCGGAAGGAGCCACAGTTCGCCCTATGGCGCCGGAAATCCGCTGGAAACAACGCTTCCAAAGTTTCCGCCGCGCCCACGAGCTCCTGGTAGCCGCCATCGGCCCGATGGCGGGCGCGCCCCACTGAGCTAGCTCTAGAAATGACCTCCGCGCGCGCTCCCCAAGGCAGCCGCCCTTTGCTCGCCACGGTCCGTGGAGCTGTGCCAATCGCACCGACCGCCAAGCTTCGGGTCACTCGTCTCAGCCTCTCTTTCTGCGCCCTCGTGCTCGGAAGCTCCGTGCTCTGCGTCCCGTTTGTCGGATGGATCTTCTACCGCGGTTTCTCTACCCCTTTTGGAGGAGAACAGCACGAAGTGCCTGCCCAATTCCGATGTCACGCGTAGGGGATGCTAAACCTCGCTCGGTCGTGGTTGTCGACTTGGCGCGGACGTTGGCGGACGATAGCGCTTACTTTCCCGCGCCTTTTTGTGATTCAATCGCGCATGAGCTCGTCCGGTTCGCCTGAGGTGCGGGTGGTGCGCGTGGACCTCGGCGCGCGGGCCTATGACGTGCTCATTGGGCGCGGGCTGCTCGCGCACGCGGCGCAATTGATCGAGGGCCGCGCGGTCAGCCCCCTCGCGATCATCACCGATTCCATCGTGCTCGGCCATTATGGCCCGGCCTTCGAGCAGGCGATGAAGCCGCGGGGCCTCGCCGCCTACCGCCTGGTCGTCGAGCCCGGTGAGGCCAGCAAATCGATGACCACGGCGGCCCGGCTCCTCTCCGAGCTGGCGCAGATCAAGGTCAGCCGCGCCGGCACGCTCATCGCGCTCGGCGGCGGCGTCATCGGCGACCTCGCCGGGTTCGTTGCCGCCAGCTATCTGCGCGGCATCGGCTTCATCCAGGTGCCGACCACGCTGCTCGCCATGGTCGACAGCTCCGTCGGCGGCAAGACCGGCGTCAACCTGCCCGAGGGCAAGAACCTCGTCGGTGCCTTCCACCAGCCGCGCCTCGTCGTGGCCGATCTCGACACGCTCACCACGCTGCCCGCGCGCGAGTTCAATGCCGGCATGGCCGAGGTGATCAAGTACGGCGCCATCCGCGACCGCGCCCTCTTCGACCGCGTGGCCAACGGCACCACCCCGCAGGACGACGACCTGGCCGGGATCGTGGAGAAATGCGTCGCGATCAAGGCCCGCATCGTCGAGCGCGACGAGTTTGAAACCACGGGCGAGCGCGCCCTGCTCAACTTTGGCCACACCCTCGGCCACGCCATCGAGAAGGCTGGCGGTTACACGCGCTATCTGCACGGCGAAGCCATCGCGCTCGGCATGCGCGCCGCCGCCTGGCTCTCCGTCTGGCATCCCGAGACGCAGCTGCCCGAGGCCGACGCCCGCGCCCTCGAGCAGGCCCTGCTCGACAACGACCTCCCGCTCGAACTCAACCCCGACATCAGCCGCGACGCCGTTCTGCAAGCCCTCGGCCATGACAAGAAAGTCGCGGCCGATGGTGGGAACCGCTGGGTGCTTTTGAAGAAGCTCGGCGAAGGGCAAAGCGGCTACACAGTCGGACCCGATCTTATACAGAAAGCGCTATCCTTACTCTCGAACCATCCTTGAATAAAAACTTGCTGGCCCTGTTTTTAGCCGCGCTGACCGTTAGCTTGCCGCTCACGATGTTGACTGCGGGTTTAATTGCGATCTGGAAGCCAGCTGTCCGTATTCACATCCAGTCAAATACCGACGTGGAAAATATCGTGAGTGCGATTACGAATCTTCACCGAACGGATGTGGCGTTAACAACCGAAAAGGAGAAGTTCGGAATTATCAATGCAGTTGTATCGTGTTTAGCAATGGCAGGTAAATTCATGTTTATCTCGGCCATGATCGGATCTTTTTACAATTTCTATTGTCGACGCCTAGGGGTCATTCCGACGATATGACTGAGTCCGAGGCTTTCTTTATCGTTAACCTAGTGCCCGGAATAGGCCCGCAGCGGGCAAAGCGGCTTCAGGAACGGTTCGGCACCCTTGACCGCGCCTTGGTCGCCCGGGAGGCTGATTTACGCTCGGTTCAGGGTTTTGGCGACGAACTTGCCCCCAAGCTGGCCAACTGGGAGAAGACCGTCAACCTCGCCGCCGAGCAGAAGCGGGCGGTCGATCTTGGCCTGCGGGTCATCACCCAGGCCGATCCCGAGTATCCGCCCGCGCTCAAGGAAATCTACGACCCACCGCTTTGCCTCTATATAAAGGGCACCATTCCGGCCACGTGGCCACGCGGCATCGGCGTGGTCGGCTCCCGCGAGACAAGCCACTACGGGCTGGAGACCGCCAAGAAGCTCAGCTACCAGCTCGCCTACGCCGGCGTGCCGGTGATCTCGGGACTGGCCCGTGGCATCGACACCGCGGCGCATCTCGGCGCGCTGGCTGCGAAGGGGACGACGTGGGCGGTGCTTGGCTGCGGGTTGGACAAGATGTATCCCCCGGAGAACGACGCGCTGGCCGCCAAGATCGTCGAGGCGGGCGGCTGTCTCATCAGCGAGCTGCCGCTCGGCACCCCGCCCGATAAGACCACCTTCCCCATGCGCAACCGGATCGTCAGTGGCCTCAGCTTCGGCGTGCTGGTGATCGAGGCAGGGCGTCAAAGTGGCGCGCTCATTACCGCCCGGCAGGCGCTGGATCAAGGTCGGCAGGTCTTCGCGGTTCCTGGCCGAATCGACAATCCGCTAGCCCAAGGCTGCCACAAGCTAATCAAGGATGGCGCGAAACTCGTTGAAAGCGTGGAAGATGTGCTTGGAGAACTCGAGTTCCTTTTCCCGTCGGACCAAGTATCTACACCGCGCCCGCAGCCGGGAAATCTCACGCCGGACGAGGAAAAGGTGTACGCCGCGCTCGATCGTGACGAAACGTCCATAGACACCATCACGCAAAAAACCGGGTTGCCTTCAGGAAGCGTGTCTTCTACGTTGCTCCGCTTGGAGATGCGAAAGTTGGTTAAACAGTTGCCAGGGAAAGTTTTTGTCAGGACGTCCTAGTCATTATGGGTAAAGCACTTATCATCGCCGAAAAGCCGAGTGTCGCCAACGACATCGCCAAGGCCATCGGCGGCTTCAAGAAGATGCCGGACGGCAAGGACTCCTTCTATGAGAGCGCGGATTACGTGCTGTCGTCCGCCGTGGGTCACCTCGTGGAGCTCTGCCTGCCCAACGAACTGGACAAAAAAAAGGGCAAGTGGAGCTTCGCCAACCTGCCCATCATCCCGGACGAATTTTCCCTCAAGCCGATCGAGCGCACGGAGCCGCGCCTGCGCCTGCTCAAGAAGCTGATGAAGCGCGACGACGTTGACCGGCTCATCAATGCGTGCGACGCCGGTCGCGAGGGCGAACTGATTTTCCGCTACATCGTCAAGCTGGCGAAGTGCAAGAAGCCGATCGAGCGCCTCTGGCTCCAATCGATGACGCAGAATTCGATCCGCGAGGGCTTCATCCACCTGCGGCCCGGCCGGCAGCTGGAAGACCTCGCTGCCGCCGCCGTCTGCCGCTCGGAAAGCGACTGGCTGGTCGGCATCAACGGCACCCGCGCGCTCACCGCCTTCAATTCGCGCAACGGCGGGTTCCAGCTCACGCCCGTCGGCCGCGTGCAGACACCGACCCTCGCCATCGTGGTCGAGCGCGACCAGAAGATTAAGAGCTTCGTCCCAAAAGGTTATTGGGAGGTCCACGCCACCTTCGGAGCGGAGGCTGGTCCTTACTCCGGCCGCTGGATCAAGGAAGACTTCGCCCGCGACGAAAACGAGCCGGACAAGAAAGCCGAGCGTCTTTGGACCCAGGCCGAAGCCGACGCCATCGTCGCCAGGTGCCAGGGCAAATCCGGCACCGTAACGGAAGAAAAGAAACCCGCCTCCCAACTTTCCGGCCTGCTCTACGATCTCACCTCGCTGCAGCGCGACGGCAACAGCCGTCTCGGCCTCAGCGCCAAGGGCACGCTGCAAATTGCGCAGCGCCTCTACGAGCATCACAAGGTGCTCACCTATCCGCGAACCGACTCGCGCGCGCTGCCCGAGGATTACGTCGACACGGTGCGCAAGACCCTGCGTGCGATGGACGGCACCGCGCTCGGCCCGCATGCCTCCAGGATCCTGAGCGAAGGCTGGCTCAAGCCCACCAAGCGCGTCTTCAACAACGCGAAGATTTCCGATCACCACGCCATCATCCCCACGCTCGAGCCGATCGATAAACTCAGCGACATCGAGCGCAAGGTCTACGATCTCGTCGCCCGGCGTTTCCTCGCCGTCTTCTTTCCCGCTGCGCAGTTCGAGGTCACCACGCGCATCACGCGCGTCGAGGGCGAGCCGTTCAAGACCGAGGGTAAGATCCTGCGCGATCCCGGCTGGATGGCCATCTACGGCCGCGAGGAGCAGGCCGACGATGGCGAGGCCGCGCTCGTTCCCGTGCGCGACAACGAGACGGTAAAGACCGAATCGATCGAGGCCCGCGGCCTCGAGACCCGCCCGCCCGCCAAGTTCACCGAAGCCACGCTGCTCAGCGCAATGGAAGGCGCTGGCAAGCTGGTGGAGGACGAGGAGCTGCGCGACGCCATGGCCGCCAAGGGCCTCGGCACGCCCGCCACCCGCGCTGCCATCATCGAGGGCCTGCTGCTCGAGGAATACCTGCGCCGCGAGGGCCGCGAGATCACCTCCACGCCCAAGGCCGGCGCGCTGATGGAACTGCTCCGCGCTGTTGACATCCCCGGCCTCACCTCGCCCGAGATGACCGGCGAATGGGAGTACAAGCTCAAGCAGATGGAACGCGGCGAACTCCCGCGCGACCGCTTCATGGCGGAGATCGTCGGGCTCACGCAAAAGATCGTCGAGCGCGCGAAGAATTTCGAGGAATCCGGCCTCACCGCCAAGCCGCTCGACTTCAAGGGACCCGACGGCCGGCCCATGGTCGAGACGCTGCGCTATTACCAGACGGAGGACGGCAAGCTCCAGTTGCGCAAGGTGGTCGCCGGTCGCCTGCTCGAGCCGCATGAGGCGCGCGACCTGCTGGAAAAACGGCTCATCGGCCCGCTGCAGGGATTCCGCAGCCGCCTGGGCCGCCCCTTCGCCGCCGCGCTCAAGCTCAACGAGAAGAACGAGACCGAGTTCGTCTTCGACAACGCGCCCATCGGCGCCGACGGCGCGAAGCTCGACCTCGACACGCAGGAAGTCGTCGGCACCTGCCCCGTCTGCCAGGGGCGCATCTTCGAGACGATGATGTCCTACGCCTGCGAGAACACCTTCGGTGAGACGCCCAGCTGCAAGATGAAGGTCGGCAAGGTCATCCTCTCGCAGCTCATCGACCGCACGCAGGTGGAAAAGCTGATCACGGCGAAGAAGACCGACCTGCTCACCGCCTTCGTCTCCCAGCGCACGCGCCGCAAGTTTTCTGCTTATCTCGTCATGGCCGACGACGGCAAGACCTCCTTCGCCTTCGAGCCGCGCAAGGAAGGCGCCGGCAAAAAGCCGTTCAAGCGGGGTGGCTTCGGCAAGACACCGTTCGCGAAGAAGCCGGCGGAAGACGCCGA
>CAJCIA010000250.1 GCA_903970275.1 Betaproteobacteria bacterium | reverse complement strand
CCATGCCCGGCGGTCATAGACCGCCGCTACAGAAGATCGTCTTCGTCATTCCAACTTGGTCGCGGAAAATAGCGCGCGGCTAGCGCTTCGGCGCGGGGGCAACGTTCTTCGCCGGGAGCACATGCTTCTTTGGCGCTGCCTTGACTGCCGGCGGCACATGAACCGGCCCGCCAATTTCCGGAGGCGGCGCCAGGCTGTTGGTCAGGGCGAGAATTTTGCTGGCGGCGGCCTGGGCAGCGGCCGCGTTGGTCCGCGCGTTCACCAGTTCCTGGAAACGCGGATCGCGCGCAATGGGCCCGAACCGCGCGTCGACCTGCGCCGATTGCAGGGCATTCGTGCCATCCGCCGCCTGTGCCGCGGTGGCGAGGTCGCGCACCGCGTCGTCGGCATGGCCCGCGCTGCCTTCCAGCGCGGCCAGGCTGTAGATCAGCTTGCTGTCGTGATCGTACTTCGCGCGCTCCTTCAGCAGCACAATGGCGGCCGCGAGATCGTGCACCTCGTCGACGTAGTACTGCACTTCGCTGGAGAGCTCGTCATGCTCCCAGTTGGTCAGCGCGGCGGCAGTGCGCAGGCGATCCTCCACATCGGTTTCGCGGCCCTCCTGCTGCAGCGCGCGAGCGAGCTGCAGGGTGGCGGCGAGGTCGTAGGGCGAGAGCGCGAGTTGCGCGCGGAGTTCCTTTTCCTGTACGGCGGCGTCGCGCCGGCGCTCGTCGTCGGCCAGGGTGGCGGCGTACGACTCGTTGCGGGGATCGTCAATCTGCGCCTGGCGAAGCAGCGCGACCGCGTCCTCGTACCGATGCTGGTCCGCATACAAATCCTGTAGCTCGTAGACAGCCTCCTGCAGTTGCGGGCTGAGCCGGATGGCGAGCTTGAGGAAATATTCCTCATCCGCGGGCAGGTCGCGCCACCGATAAAGATCCGCGTGATTGTAGGCCAGCTTGCCGAAGGTGATCGTGGCGTCGTCATCCACGCGGTAGTTCGGATCGGCCAGCAGCCGGGCCGCGTAGGCATCCCAGAAGGCGCGGTCGGCGGTGACCATCGCGGGCGGCAACTGCGCGAGCGGGGTGGGGCTAAGCTTGAAGATGAGGCCGTCCGGCATCATGTAGGCATAGGTCCACTCCATCGGCACGCTTTGCTCCAGGTAGAAGGTGTGGCGCGCCTTGTTCTTCTCGAAGATATGCTGCGCCGCAACGGCGTTGACCTCGAACGTGTCGTAGAGGTTCCCCGGGCGGCGCCCGTCCGCCAGCGCCTCGCCCGACTTGATCCGCGCGGCCACTTCCGGCTGCAGCCGATATTCCTTCCAGCATTGATCCAGCTCCTGGGGCGTCAGGCAGGTCACTGGCTCGGTGGGATAGGCGTGGTCGCGCCCGAGCCATTTTTCGAAGGGCGAGAAGGTCTTCTCTGTCCCAAGCCAGAGCGGCGAATCTACCATCCGCTTTTCCTCCGCGGAATAGGCCGGCGTCTTCGGCCGGTAACGCGGGTCGTATTGCTGCCGGATGTACTGATTATAAAATGTGTCGCAGAGCGCGTTCTGCGTCACGACCGTGACGTCCCGTCGATCGAAGGCGGGGTCGCGCTTCCAGCGGTCAGGCTGCTGGCTTTCCACAAAAGCCATGTAGGTCGGCACGAAGCGGCCGAAATCCGATCCGCCATAGTAGACCGCGTTGCGGTCCATCGATTTCATCACGTCATGGCCGAACTGCCAGCCGAACCAATGGCCCGCCTGGTTGCCGTCGTCGAAGTTGCTCCAGAGTGGCAGGAGGGAAAGGCACAGCGCCGGCACGCCCAGCCCGCCCGGGCCGAAGCGCGCGGTCCATTCCGGCACCATCTCGTGCAGGTAAAGCAGCGAGGCAAGCACGCCATAGCCGAGCAGCACCACGAAGATGCAGTGCGACTGCAGGTTGAAGACCTTGTACTGCATGTTGCTTTGGAAATCGAAGGTGATCGGCGGCGAGATCAGGTGCAGCATGAACCCGAGCACGAAGAACGCGGCGCAGAGGAACACAAACCAGCTCACCTGCCGCCAATCGCTGCGCCGCACGTAAAGGAGCAGCGCGACGACGAGGAAGATCAGCGGGACGGTGAAGTTGTCCTGCAGATTGTCCGCGTAATAATAGAAGGTCAGCCAGAGCCGATGCGCGTAGTTCGTGCTGCTGAGCGCCGCATCGGTCACGCCGCTGGCCTGCACCACGCCGGTCGCGCGGCCGACAGTGTCCTTGATCAGGTTGGGCAGGCTCATCGTGTACTGCAGCCGGGTGACCGCGTAGTAGAAGCCGTTGCGCGAGGCTGGCGCGCCCCAGTTCATGGGCGGATGCGTGCTGGATGCCAGCGTCTCGTAGCTGTAGGGCAGCAGCCCCACCCAGCCGGCGGCGAAGACGCCGAGGACCAGGCGGCGATTCAGGGTGGAGGTCCAAAGCAGCCCCATGGCCAGCATCGCGAGCGCCAACGTCAGGAGACCGTAGATGCTGGTGATCTGCAGCCAGCCGGCATGATAGTAACTGCCGAACGCCCACCATGGAATGCCCGGCGGCAGGTAGCGCGCCGTGTCGCTCTCGGCGGGACTCAGGCAGTAGTGGCCGTAGGCAAAGAAGCCAAAGGCGATGGCCGCACCCCCCGCGAAGGCGCGCCAGCGGAATCGCGCCAGGTAAAAAAACGAGATCACCGCGGTGAGCGCAAAGATGCCCAGCGCCATGTTGTCGGTGATGTGGTGCAGCTCCGAGTCGCTGGAAAGCCAGCTGAGATAAACCAGGATCGAGAGACTGAAGAGATTCACGGCGGTGAGTACCGACCAGAAAAGGCCGCGTGGCGTCGCGTCCCCGATCCTCAGGAAAAACGGGGCCCACTGGAGCATCGCCGCCGCGATGAGCATGGCGGGAATCATCTGGATGAGCGTGTGATGATTCGTCAGCCCGAGCGCGAAGACGAAGACCGCGATGACGAGCCGGTGCGTCTTGCGCGGTTCCAGCATCCAGAAATAAAAGAAGAGCAGGACGAGGTTCACGAAGAGCCCGTTGAGCGTGTAGACCTCCGCGATCACGCCCTGGCTCCACATCACGTCGCTGAAGCCGATGACCAGCCCCGCGAACATGCCGATGTAGAACATCCAGCGACGCGCGAGCGGTTGAACTTCCGCCGGCGCCCAGCGCTGCGCCAGCCAGCGGCCGGAATGGCAGACCAGCAGCGTGAGCACCGCATTGGCCGCCGCGCCGAAGAACGCCGACTCGAGATTCACCCGCCACGCCACGTTCCCGAAGGGCACAAGATGCGAGAAAAGGAAACCCGACATCGTCCAGAGCGGATAGCTGGGCGGATGCGGCACGCCGAAATCGGCCGCGCCCGTGACCAGCTCGCCGGAATCCTCCAACGTGACGGAGGGCGAAAGCGTGAGCACGTACACCATCAGGGTGATGCCAAA
>CAJCIA010000249.1 GCA_903970275.1 Betaproteobacteria bacterium | reverse complement strand
CGCCGGCGTGAAGGCGCAGCTCTCGCGTCGCGTCCCGGCGGTCCTAGACCGCCGCTACAAAAAGCCGTCCCCTGTCCCGAGAAAAGAGAGGGTCCGCCTGGCCTCAAGGTAGACTCAGCTTGATGAGCGAGAAATCGTCCTCGAACGCCTCTAGGCCATGCATCTCGCGCATCTTGGCCACCGTCGCCTCCACGGAGGGCCGGCCTTTCTGCAAAAACTGAGAGAATTCCTCAAAGCTCAGCCAGCTTCCATCCGGCCGTGCGATCTCGTAGACGCCATCGCTGAAGAGATAAAGATCGGCGCCCGGAGGAATGGCACGGCGCCGGGAAGGATAGGCTGCATCCGGCCATGTGCCGATGGCCGGTCCGCTGCCCTGCAGATGGTCGCCGGCCGCGTCGGCCGCGATCAGCACGGCGGCGTGATGGCCGCCGCTCGCGTAGGCCAGTTCGCGGGTGGAACGCCGGTAAACGCCGTACCACATGGTGAAATACTTGTCGTTGTTCTGCTCCATGGGGAAGCTGCGGTTGAGAGCCTCCAGCACCGCGCCGGGATCGCGGAAATCGGCCACGGCCAGCAGCCCGAGTCGCAGCACATTGAGCACCGACATGCAGAGCAGCGCGGAGCCCACGCCATGCCCGGAAACATCGAGCAGGTAGACCGCCAGGCAATCCTCGTCCAGCCAGTGATAGCCGAAGCCGTCGCCGCCAAGATGGGATGAGGGCAGGTAGCACCACTCGGCCTGCACCGCGCCGGTCAGCGGCTCGGGCAGCAGGCCACGCACGTAGCAGGCCGCCTCTGCAAGTTCCTTCTCCAGCCGTTCCTGCGTGTGCTCGATCTTTTCGCGGGCGAGCTTCAGCTCCGTGATGTCGTCGACCGTGCCTTCGTAATAGAGAAACCGGCCCGCCTCATCCTGGATGGAGCGGACGTTTTCTGAAATCCACAGGGTCCCGCCATCGCGGCGCCGCACCTCGC
Organism: Betaproteobacteria bacterium; assembly: GCA_903970275.1. Classification (GTDB taxonomy): domain Bacteria; phylum Verrucomicrobiota; class Verrucomicrobiia; order Methylacidiphilales; family UBA1321; genus JABDGH01. The sequence goes on along the minus strand of CAJCIA010000249.1, from coordinate 23,713 downwards.
TTTCGAAATGGAGCACCTGACCCTTTTCCCGCATGATGCGCACGAATTCCGACCGCCGCGTCGGGTCCACGTAGAGCTTCGTCGCGATGTTGTCCACCGCCGCCGCCAGCTCCTCGAAGGTCTCGTAGCCATACATCTTCATCAGCGCGGGATTGGCGGCGATGTAGCGACCGTCCTCGGAGGTCTGGAAGATGCCCTCCAGCGCGTGCTCGAAGATGCTCTGGTACCGGTGTTCCGCGAGCCGCAGTGCCTCATCGGCTTGCCGCCGCCGCTGAATCTCGTCCTGCAGGACAAGGTGCAGCCCGACCGAGTTGGAGGGGGTCTCCAGGCGCGATTCGTCAGAGGCAAAACTGTCGACCATCCCGGGAAGGCGCGCCGTGTCCATCACCCACCTTAAGCTTGAACCGTGCCCGGCGGCTGTGGTGTCACCTCAAGCGTCATGGGGATTCCAAAAACCGCCGATCTTTCCTCCCGAATGACGTGCGTCTACACTCCCGCATGCTCCCCGGGAATCACCCTATCCGCGCCTCCTTCACCCCGGTGCCTGGGTGGAAGGGAACGCGGTGATCCTGACGGCGGATTTCGGGGGCACCACGATCAAGCTCGGCCTTGTCCGCGACGGCCGGATCGTGGCACGCACGCGGCTGGACGTCGTGCCCAGCCGGCCCATGTGCGATCAACTGGAGGAGGTCGCCAGCCTCTGGGAAAAGCTGCTGGAAAGCGAGGGCGCGACGCTGCGAGGTTGCACCGGCGCGGCGCTGGGCCTGCCGTTTTTCGCCGACCGAAATGCTCCGCGCGTGCGCGGTGAATTCGGGAAATTTCCCGGCGCGGCGGACATCGATTACGGCGCGTGGGGTCACCAGCGGCTCGGCCTGCCAGTGGTGCTCGAGAACGATCTGCGCCTGGCCGTTCTGGGTGAGTGGGCGGCCGGTGCCGCGCGCGGCAGGAGCGAGGTGGTCATGCTCGGTTTTGGCACCGGGATCGGCTGCGCCGTGGTCTCCGACGGCCGGCTGTTTCGGGGCTCCCATAATCGGGCGGCGACGCTTTTCGGGCACACCACCGTGAGCTTTGAGGCGCCCGTAAGCCGCTGCGGCAACATCGGCTGCGCGGAGGATCTCGCCTCCACCGCCACGCTGGAAACGCGCGCGCGGGCCCGGGCCGATTTCGCGACGAGCGCCTTGGCTCGCGCGGAGAAGATCAACTTCGAATCGCTCTTTGCTCTCGCCGGGAAGGGCGATGCCTGCGCGCAGGCGCTGCTCGACGAGAGCCTGTCGGTCTGGGCCATCGTCACGCAGAACGCGGTGCTGGCCTATGACCCGGAAATGGTCGTGCTCGGCGGCGGCGTGCTGCGCAGCCGCGACGTGATTCTGCCCTTCATCCGTGAGCACCTGAGCCGGCACATGCCCGGCCTGCCGATCGAACTGCCGATCGTGGTTGCGGAACTGGGCGACGACGCGGCGCTGCTCGGCGGCGAGGTCTTCTTTCGCCAATCCCATCCCTCTTCATGAGAGAACCCAACTACGACAAATTTCCCTTCGTCGCCGTACCCCAGGGCGAGGGCGCCTGCGTGCAAGGCTGGAGCGAGGTTGCCGATCGACTTCGCCAGTCCATCGCTGCGCGCGGCGCCGTCAAAACCGTCCTGGTCGTCGAGTGCTACACCGGCGTGGACGAGGAGATGCTTCTGCGCGAAATCAAGTCGCGGCTCGCGCCCGGGCTGCTGCTGCACGCGAGGGACGGCATGCTTCCGCCGGAGCAAATCGATGCCCTCGTGCAGCCGTTCCTCGGTGGCAACGACCCGGTCTTTGGATTTCTCTGCGGCCTCACGCTTCCACGATTTTTCAGCGAGGAGCGCCTCGCCTCGATCCGCGCGCAGGTGGCCGTGGCGACGGAGGGCCTGATCGTGATCGTCGGCTGCGGCGCTAGCCTGATTGCCGAGCCTGACCTGCTGGTCTACGTCGACCTCGCGCGCTGGGAAGGCCAGCTCCGCTACCGGCGCAACGAGGCGTCCAATCTCGGCGTCGAGAACCGCAGCCTCGCGGCCAGCCTGCAGTACAAGCGCGCGTTCTTCGTTGACTGGCGCGTGTGCGATCGCTGGAAGCGCCCGCTCATCGTCCGCTGGGATTTCGTGCTCGATACGCACGATGCCCGTGCGCCGAAGCTGGCGGAGGGGGAGGCCGTTCGCCGGGGCCTGCGCCACGCCGCCACGCGGCCGTTCCGCGTCGTGCCGTTTTTCGATCCCGCGCCCTGGGGCGGCCAGTGGATGAAGGAAGTCTGCGGGCTTGATCCCGCCACACTGAACTACGGCTGGTGCTTCGATTGCGTGCCGGAGGAAAACAGCCTGCTGCTTGGCTTCGGCGATCTGCGGATGGAAATCCCCTCGCTCGACCTCGTCTTCGATCAACCGCGCGAGCTGCTGGGCGAGGCGGTGCATGCGCGCTTTGGCGATGAGTTCCCGATCCGCTTCGACTTCCTCGACACCATGGGCGGCGGCCATCTCTCGTTCCAGGTTCATCCCCTCACCGAGTACATCCAGCATCATTTCGGCATGCATTACACGCAGGACGAGAGCTACTACATCCTCGAGGCGGCTCCCGGCGCAACGGTTTATCTCGGTCTGACCGAAGGCGTGGATCGCGAGGCCATGCTGGACGACCTGCACGCGGCGCAACAGGGCGGCGCGCCATTTCGGGCCGAGAAATACGCCAACGTCTTCCCGGCCAGGAAGCACGATCACTTCCTCATTCCTGCGGGCACGGTGCACTGCAGCGGCGCGGAATCGATGGTGCTGGAGATCAGCGCCACGCCCTACATCTTCACCTTCAAGATGTGGGATTGGGGCCGCCTGGGTCTGGACGGCAAGCCGCGTCCCATCCACCTGCGGCACGGCGCGGCCAACATCCAGTGGGACCGCACCACCAGGTGGACCGAACAAAACCTGGTCAACCGCTTCGAGCCGGTGGCCTCCGGTCCGGGCTGGCGCGAGGAACGCACCGGCCTGCACGAACGCGAGTTCATCGAGACCCGGCGGCATTGGTTCACCGGCCCGGTGCCGCACCACACCCGCGGCGGCGTGCACGTCCTGAACCTGATTGAGGGCGGGGAGGTGCTGGTGGAAAGCCCCTCCGGAGCGTTCGAGCCCTTCGTCGTTCACTATGCCGAGACGTTCATCGTGCCCGCGCAGGTTGGCCCCTACACCATTCGACCCCATGGCCTGTCCGAAGGCCGTGAATGCGCCACCCTGCTGGCGTATGTCCGCACCTAGCGGCGCGCGGCGGGATCAGGAGTACTTCGCGAACTTGTAGGTCTCGTACTGGCCGTTGGCGGCGGCGGCTTCCGTCTTGGAAAGGAGCGCCGCCACCTGCGCCTGCGACATCGGCGTGAAAGTCCGCGCCGCGTTAAGCGCCTGGTTCAGGATGTCCATGGAATCGCAGCCGGTAAGGCAGACGCTCACCGGCAGATTCATCGCGAAATGGAGGCACTCGGTGCCGGTCACGCCAGTGTTGGCCTTGAAGACATCGCGGGCGCTCATCGGCTTCATGCCGATGACACCGATGTTCTTTTGGGTGAGGACAGGCAGCACCTGCTGGCCAAAACTCTTGTAGTGCGCGTCGAGCACGTTAAGCGGCATCTGCACCGAGTCGAAGCGGAACTGGTGCTGATCGGCCACTTGCAACAGGTGCAGGTGAAAGGCCGGATCCTTGTGGCCAGTGAACCCGATGTAGCGGAGCTTACCCGCCTTCTTCGCCGCCAGCAGGCCCTCGATGGCGCCGCCGGGACCGAAGACCTGGTCGGCCTCCCCGGGCGCGTGGATGTCGTGGAGCTGGATGAGATCGATGTGATCGGTCTGCAGCCGGCGCAGCGATTCCTCCAGCTGCGTGGTGGCGGATTGCGCGTCGCGGCCATCGACCTTGGTCATGAGGAAAGCCTTGGCCCGATAGCCGTCGCGCAAGGCCTGGCCCATGCGCAACTCGCTCCGGCCGCTATTGTAGACCCACGCGTTATCGAGAAAATTCACGCCGGCATCCAGCGCGGTGCGGACGACCTGGATGCCGACCGCTTCCGGCACATAGGCTTCGCCGATGTGTGCGCCGCCAATGCCCAGCAGCGAAACCTTCTCGCCGGTGTGGCCCAGGATGCGGTAGGGCATGCCGCCCGTGGTTTCCGCGAACGTCAGCTTCTCGCCGAGCGAGGCGACAAACGCCGCAGCAGCCGCCGCCTTGATGAACTCGCGCCGTTGCATGCCTCCACCGATACCACGCGAACGCCGATTGCGCCAGCAACAGCGTTCAGGCCGGTCAAGGCGCGGCCGGCGGCACGAAGAGAACGCAGACGGGACTGCCGACGCTTGCGCTTTCGTCCGTCGGCGTAAGGCGGCCGGACGGCGCATCGATTTTCATCACCGCCAGGCGGTTGTCGTTCTGGCCCGCCACGATCATCCAGCGGCCGCTGGGATCGAGCGCAAAGCTGCGCGGGAACATGGCCGGTGACGGGATGTTCTGGACGAAGGTCAGGCGCTTCGAGGCGGAGTTGCGGTCGACCCGGAACACGGTCAGCACGTCCTGCACCCGCGTGGAGACGTAGAGCCGCTGGCCCGAGCGATCCAGCGCGATCTCGGCCGAGCCCGAGCCGGGATGCACGCCCGCGGGGATGTTGCTGACCTGTTGCACGAGGCGCAGCGCGCCGGTGCTCGCGTTGCGCTCGAAGACGCAGGTGGAGACACCCATCTCGCTGACAAGGTAGACAAAGCGGCCGTCGAAGAACAGATGACGTGGCCCGCTGCCGGGGGGCGCGGCGGCAAACGGCGGGTCAGCCGGCGCCAATTCACCGTCCGGGCCGCGGCGGAAGATCCAGATCTTGTCGGTGCCGAGATCGCACACGTAGACGAACTTGTCCGCCGGGTCCGCGTAGATGGAGTGGGCATGCGGCGCAGTCTGGCGAAGCTTGTTCGGCCCGGAACCGGTGAGCACCTGAAAGGCGACGCGCGGTCGCAGCGTCCCGTCCGCCGCCACGGGAAATCCGGCCACAATCCCGGAATTGTAGCTCGCGACGAAGACCTCGCGCCCGGCGTGATCCACGCTGACGTGACAAAGGTCCTCCCCACCGGCGGGCTGCTCGCTGAGCGGCCGCAGCGTGCCGTCGGGCTGCACGGCGAAGGACGCGACCGAATTGGGCAGCGCTGCAAAAACGAAGCGATGATCCGGCGAGAGCGCGAGGAAGCCTGGGTCGCGCGCCTTGGCCGCCAGACGCAGCGGGCCCAGCCTCCCTGTCACGTCATCGAGCGTGCCGACATAGATGCCCTGGCTGCCGCCGGGCGCGTGGGTGAACGTGCCCAGGTAGAACGTCTCCTCCTTCGCGTGGATGGGCAACGCCATCAGAAGGATCGCCAGGACGATTTGGAACTGCCGGGGCGTGAGCAAGCGGTTGCGCATAGGAAAGGTCATCTTCAGGGTCTATCCTGCCCGAGCGGCTCATGCATTGCGAAGAAGGTTTCGCATTCCTTCCGTGCAGAAAGCGGTGAATTTGTCGGCATCGCGGTTCTAGGCAGCCTCTTCCCGAGCAGGAGAGAATAGGCCGAGGTTGGCATATCGCCTGCAAAGTTGGTTCCATGAAAACTTCCTCTTTCGTCGCCTGCTCTTTCGCACTGGTCCTGGCTCTTGGTTTGGCCCCCGCTTGCCTGGCGGATTCGCCTGAGACAACGGGCCATCCTGGCGCCCAAGGCACGCAAGGCAGCAATCCAACGCATCAGAATTCCGAAGTTTCCGGTGGGAATAGCTCCCGGGATTCAAGCACCACGTCGACTGATTCAAATTCCGCTTCGAACAAGGGTTCCAGCTCGGGCAGTTGCTCAAACTGCGCATCTCACTAAAGCGCCGCGGTCGACGTCTTCGGCGCTGAGAAGTTGCAGAAGCCTCATCGAAAAATAGGTGCAACGCGCCTTGCCGCTTCTATGGTGGGAGCATGCCGGCTCCCGTCGCGCGCGATACCCTTGAATTGATGCTCGGTCATCTCGGCCTCGTTTTCGAGGTGGAGGAAACCGAGCAGGCAGGCCGCACCGTGCTGAACATTCGCACCCGCGATCCTGCTCGGATCGTGGGTCGCGACGGCGAGACTCTCGACGACCTGCAGTACCTCCTGAACCGCATCCTCAACCGCACGGACGAAACCGCGCCCGGCGTTATCATCGATGTGGAAGGCCACCGCAAGCGCGAGAAGCTCGATTTCATCGGCCGCGTCCGCCAGCACGCCGACGAGGTCCGGCACACCGGCCGGCCCTATCGCCTGCCGGCCATGAATTCCTACGACCGTCGGTTGGTTCACCAGGCCTTTGCCGACGACCCCAATGTGGCCACCGAGAGTGAGGAGGGCAGCGCCCGCCTGAAACACATCACCCTCGTCCCGCGCGCTCCCCGTGCCGATATAGCGACGGAAAGCTAATCACATTATGGCCAAGAAAGCGTTGATCTCCGGCGTGACCGGACAGGACGGGTCTTATCTCGCGGAACTCCTGCTCAGCAAGGGGTACGAGGTGCACGGCGTTATTCGACGCTCCAGTTCCTTCAACACGGACCGCATCGAGCACCTGTACCAGGACCCCCATGTCCACGGCGTGAAGCTCTTCCTGCACTACGGCGATCTCAGCGACGGCGCCTCTCTTCAGCATCTCCTGCACGATCTGCAGCCCGACGAGATTTACCATCTCGGCGCGCAGAGCCACGTGCGCGTCAGCTTCGACATCCCGGAATATACCGGGGACATCACCGCGCTCGGCACCACCCGGCTGCTCGAGGCCATCCGCGAATGCTGTCCCAAGGCCCGCTTTTACCAGGCCTCCAGCAGCGAGATGTACGGGCTTGTCCAGGCCGTTCCGCAGCGGGAGGACACGCCTTTTTATCCCCGCAGTCCCTATGGCGCCGCCAAGGTTTATTCCTATTGGATGACCGTGAACTACCGCGAGAGCTACGGCTTGCACGCGACCAACGGCATCCTCTTCAACCACAAGTCGCCTCGGCGCGGCGAAACCTTCGTCACCCGCAAGGTCACGCGCGCCATCGCCCGCATCAAGGCCGGGCTGCAGCAGGATCTCTTCATGGGCAACCTCGAGGCCAAGCGCGACTGGGGCTATGCGCCCGAGTACGTGGAGGCCATGTGGCTCATGCTCCAGCAGGAGAAGGGCGATGACTTTGTCGTCGCCACGGGGGAAACCCACTCGGTGCAGGAGTTCATCGAGGAGGCCTTCGCCTGCGCCAAGCTCGACTGGAAACAGCACGTCAAGATCGACCCGCGCTACTACCGCCCCGCGGAAGTCGACCTGCTGATCGGCGATGCCTCCAAGGCCAAGCGTCTCCTGGGCTGGCAGCCCAAGACCACCTTCAAAAATCTCGTCCGCATCATGGTTCAGGCGGATGACGACCTGCTTGCCGCCCAGCTCAGCGGCAAGCATGTGCGGGCATGAACCCGGGCGACGCCATCTTTGTCGCCGGTCATCGCGGGATGGTCGGCTCCGCGCTGGTCCGCCTGCTCCGCGCCCGGGGCTTCGATCATCTCCTTCTCCGCACCCGCGCGGAACTTGACCTCTGCGATCCCGCCGCGGTCCGCGCCTTCTACGCGAAGGAAAAGCCGGCCTACGTCTTCGTTGCTGCCGCTCGCGTTGGGGGCATTTGGGCCAACGCCACCCAGCCGGTCGAGTTTCTCAGCGAGAATCTCCGCATCCAGCTCAACCTTATCGACGGCGCCTACGAGGCCGGTGTCACCAAGCTCCTTTTCCTCGGCAGCTCCTGCATCTACCCCAAGCTCGCGCCGCAGCCCCTGCACGAGGATGCGCTGCTCACCGGCAGCCTGGAGCCGACCAACGAGCCTTACGCCCTGGCGAAGATTTGCGGCGTCCGCCTCTGCCAGGCTTACGCCAAGCAGTACGGCGCCCGGTTCATCTCCGCCATGCCCACCAATCTTTATGGTCCGGAGGACAATTTTGACCTGGAGCTCGCGCATGTGCTCCCGTCGCTCATTCACAAGTTCCACCTCGCCAAGACACGGGGCGACGCCTCCGTCACGCTGTGGGGCACCGGCAGCCCCTATCGCGAGTTCCTCCATGTCGACGACCTGGCCGAGGCGTGCTTGTTCCTCATGGAAAAGTACGAATCGCCGGAGCTGATCAACGTTGGCTGCGGCCATGACCTGCGCATCCGCGAACTGGCCGAGCTCGTCCGCCAGACCGTTGGCTTTGGCGGCAGCATTGCTTGGGATTCGACCCGCCCCGACGGCACCCCGCGCAAGCTCCTCGATATTTCCCGTCTGGCCGCGCTTGGATGGAAACCCCGAATCAAACTGGAGGAAGGGCTTCGCTCAACCTACGCGTGGTGGCTGAATCATGATAGCGGAGTAAGATCAATATAGGCTTCCAATAACCCTCCGAATAGTTAAGGTCCTACACGTAGTTAGGAGACAGGAACCCGACCCATGCTCGCGCGGCAGCAGATCTTCTACCACCAACTTGTGCAGTTGGTTGACGCCGCCTTATTTGCATTTGCCATCTATGCGGCGCATGCCCTGCGGTACTACGTGCTGACCGACCGCTTCTGGTTCGACAACGCCCCGCTCGACCCGCAATTCGCGAACTCCTACTGGATGATGGTGGTCGCGCTCGTCTGCGGACCCTTTGTGCTCGAGTACTTCGGCATCTACCGCTTCAACCAGCCGCGATCGCCGCTGGAGATATTAGGCCGGGTACTGCAATCCCAACTCGTCATCCTCTTCATCATTTTCGGCTGCGTCGTGCTGCTCACGATCCGGCAGGACACGGTCAGCCGCGCGGCCCTCGGTTTCTACTTTTTTATCGGGACGATCCTGATCTTTTCCCGCGTCGTTTTCTTCCAGGGGTGGCTGAAACGCCGGGGCGCACAGATTCATCTGCGCCAGTACATTCTCCTGTGCGGCACGCCGAAGGATCGCGAGCACTGGAAGGAACAGTTCCTCTCGCAGCCGGGCAAGAAATTCGAGATCAAGGCCGAGTTTGACCTGCGCGAGGAAGGCCTCGCCGGCTTCATCGAGATGCTGCACGAGAAGGCGGTCGACATCGTCGTCTTCAGCTTGAACGAGCGCATTATCCCGCAGGTGCAGGAGGCGCTGCTCGCCTGCGAGGCGGAGGGCGTGGAGGCCTGGGTCTCGGCCAATTTCATCCAGACGCTTTTCACCCGCGTGCAGTTCGACCAGTTCGCCGGTCATCCGCTGCTCATCTATCGCACCACGCCCTCCATTTCGTGGGAGCTCCTGATCAAGCGGCTGCTGGATCTGGCCGGCTCCCTCGTGCTGCTCATCGTCACCCTGCCTATCATGCTGCTGGTCGCGCTGATGATCCGGATCGATTCGCGCGGGCCGGTCCTCTTCTCCCAAAATCGCAGCGGACTGCGCGGCCGCGCCTTTCGCATGTACAAGTTCCGCACCATGGTCACAAACGCGGAGCAGGGTCGCGCCGAGCTGGCCGACCGCAACGAAATGTCCGGCCCCGTCTTCAAGGTCCGCAATGACCCGCGCGTCACCCGCATCGGCCGCATCCTGCGCAAGACCAGCCTGGACGAGCTGCCGCAACTCTGGAACGTGCTGCGCGGCGAAATGAGCCTCGTCGGGCCGCGTCCCCTGCCCCTCTACGAGACGGCCAACTTCGGCGACCTCACGCAACGGCGCCGCATGAGCGTCCGTCCCGGTCTCACCTGCCTCTGGCAGGTACGCGGTCGCAACCAGATCACCAGCTTCAAGGACTGGGTTATCCTCGACCTCGAGTACATCGACCGCTGGTCCCTGTGGCTCGACTTCAAGATTCTGCTTCGCACCGTGCCCGTCGTGCTCTTTGGCTGGGGCGCGAAGTAGGCGGGGGCTGAGGCACCGCCCGCGTACCGCGAGGGCTGCGCGCGTCTGATCCGAATCAACCCAGCGCCATCGTCCGCAGTACCCCGCGCACTTTCGCCACTTCGTGCGTTCGCAGCATGGACGCCTGACCGAGCAGGGCGGGCACGGCAAAGAAGGCCTCCGCCGACCGCACCTCTTCCTCAAAGCACCCAAACGCGTGCGGCAACGCCTGACACACCGGCCAGCCCAGCGCCCGCAGCCGAAAGCTCTCCAGGAAAACCCGCATCTGATGCCGCACCCGGGTGGCGCCGTCCTCCAGGTTCCGGTAGTAAAATCCCAACCCGGGATCGATCCAGAGACGCGAGACGCCCGCGGCAGTTGCCGCCTCGATGCGCGGGAGGAAGAATTTTTGTAGCGCGGCAATCGGATCACCCTCCAGGTCCAGCTCGCTCACCTCCCGCACGTTCTCGCCTCCGACAAAGCACAAGATTACTCCTGCGTCGTGCGACGCCACCTGCCGGAATAACTCCTCCGTCCCGGCGGTGCCGGTGAAGTTGATCACCCGCGCGCCCGCTTCCAGGGAAGCCGCCGCGACCTCCAGCTCGTAGGTCTCCACGGAGAGACACACGCCCGCACGCGCGAGCGGCCGCACCACGGGCAACAACCGGTCCAGTTGCGTCCTGGCATCGACCCGCGCGGCATGCGCCAGCGAGGATTCCGCTCCCAGGTCGATGATGGCCGCCCCCTGCGCCTGCAGCACGAGCGCGCGGCGCACGGCCGCCTCTGCATCCAGCGCCACGCTCTCGCGATACCACGAATCGGGCGACAGGTTCACCACGCCCATCAGGTAGTGCTGCCGCGCGAAGTCGAACCGGTGCGGCCCAAGCGCGAAGTCAGCCACGGGCAGTGCCGCCGCCTCGCGGTACGTCTCGTGCAGTCGCGCCAGCGAGGCCAAATCCAGCATAGGGAAAATCTAGGCTGGCCCGCACCGCAAGGCGAGGCTGCTACTCCCACCACCTGTAGCGGCGGTCTATGACCGTCGGACTCATCGGCGCGACGCGCCGCCACGAAAATGTCGCGCCTGAGCTCTCTGGCGAAACTCTTTCGCTCCGCGCCGCTGGCGCGGTAAATGCGACGGTCATAGACCGCCGCTACAGGATAAACTATCGCGACTGGAGCAGGACGCTGCTGCCGCGCTGCATCTCGAAGCCGCCGAAGCGCTGCATGGAGACGAGCTGCAGGCGTACCGGATCGCCTGGCTGGAGCTGGTTCAACTCCGTCGGCAGCGACCTCTCGTCCGTGATGGGATGGTTGCCCATGCCCACGAGGATCATTCCCTTGCGCACGCCGGCATCGGAAGCGGGGCTGTCATCATCCACGGAGGTGATGATCAGGCCCCCGTCATCGAACTGCATTTGCGAGGCCTGGTCGTCCGTCAGTGCCGCCAGCACCAGGCCGAGGCGTTGATGGACGACATCAAGCAGCGAGTGGGCGCGCGAGCCGGTGCTGGTTTTCGCCTGCTTCTGCCCGCGGGCGACGGCCATGGCGTCGGTCGCCCACGGCACCACCACCTCATAGGGAATCGCAAAGCCGATGTTCTCGATCCCAGGCCCGAGGAGCTTCGCCGAATTGATGCCCACGAGGCTGCCGTTGAGATCGACGAGCGGGCCGCCGCTGTTGCCCGGATTGATGGCTGCGTCGGTTTGCAGCAGGTTCTTGTAACTGCGGCCCTCGGCAGCGAAGGTGCGGCCCTTGGCGCTGAGGATGCCGTGGCTGGCGGAGCTCTGGTAACCGGCGGGGCTGCCCATGGCGATGACGGTTTCGCCGAGCAGATTGGGCGAGACGTAGTTGAGGTCGAAGTAGGGAAACTGCACGCTCTGGTCCTCGATCTTGAGCAGCGCGAGGTCGGCGTCGGAGTCGGCGTCCACGATCTGCGCCTTGTACTTCGAGCCTGACTTGAGGGTGACCAGCACCTCCTTCTCGCGCTCGGCCAGCTCGACGACATGGGCGTTGGTGAGGACGAAGCCGTCGGCGGAGATGATCAGCCCGGAGCCGATGCTCTGCTCGGGCGTGTTGCGCTGAATACGGAAGTTGCGGAAGAAGGGGTCGACCGCGTTGTAGAACTGCGGGACGGTGCCCTCCGCCGTGATGTTGACCACCGCCGGCATGACGTTGTTGATCACCTTGACGATGGGCTCGTCAGCCACGTTGATCTGGCCTGGGAGCGGCGCGACTTTCCCCGGAGCGGCGGGCACGGCCGCGTTCAGTCCGTGACCGGCCGCGGGCGGCGCGACGGGAGCGTTGGTAGCTTGGGCCGAAATGATTCCGGGCAGCAGGCCGACGATGCAGCCCGCAAGAAGGCAAACTTTCATAAAAGGAAAAAGGGCTTCACTTATCTCTTATCCGCGGGCGAAATCAAATTACGAGAACGAAAATGAGCCGCGACTACCGTCCGCCCCGTTCCGTTCGCGAAACGCGCGCTGCCGCCCCAACCGAGCTGGAGGTGCAGGCGCTTTGGTTCGAGCAATTCTATCGCCGCGAGCTGTCGACGGATGACGGCCGCGTGGCGGAGATCATCCAGCCTGGTTTTTGGAACCACGCGGCCGGACCTGATTTCTCGCGCGCCGCGATCCGTTGGGCCGGCAACACGGAAACGATCGTCGGCGACGTGGAGGTGCACCTGCGCGCGGACGACTGGCACCTGCACGGCCATCACGCCGACCCGGCCTACGACCGCGCCATCCTGCACGTGGTGTGGGAGGAGAAGAAAGGCGCGACTTTCTTCCCCGCCACCTCGGCCTTTCGGCGCGTGCCGCAGGTGGTGCTGAGCCCCCAGCTCGTCGCGCCATGGGAGGAGTTGCAGCCGCTTTGCGCCGACCTCGTCCAGCATCCCCTGCCCGGCGCCGTGGCGGGAAGATGCTCCGCCGTCTTGGCGGGATTGCCCGCTGCGCGCGTGGTGGAGATTGTCCGCACGGCCGGACTTTTCCGCCTGCGACACAAGGCGCGGCGCTGGCACTGGCGACGGGCGATCGCCGGTGCGGACCAGGCGCTTTTCGAAGCACTGGCGGAAGCGCTCGGCTTCCACGCCAACCAGGTGCCGATGCGGCTGGTGGCCCAGCGGCTGCCGTATGCGCTGTTGCGCAAGCTTTCGCCGACCGCGCGGCTGGCGCACCTGTTCGGCTTGGCTGGTTTTCTACCGGAGGAAAGCGTGGCGCGGCTGCGGGCGGAGCCGCGCGGCTGGCTGCGAGAGCTGTGGGAAATCTGGTGGAAGGCGCGCGGACCGCTCGACTACGCGCTGCTCGGCCGCGGCCAGTGGAAGCTCGCCGGGCTGCGTCCGCTCAACCGGCCGGAGCGGCGCCTGGCAGCGTTGGCCCAGATCGTGGCCGTCCTTCCGAAGCTCAGCGCAGCGCTGGAACGCCGCGATCAGGATCGCTTTGCGGACCTGCTGCTGGCGGTGCGCGACGAATTTTGGGAGAAGCATGCGACGCTGATTGGCACGGAGCTGGCCGCGCCGTGCCGACTCCTGGGCGAGGAGCGTGTGCACGACATCCTGATCAACGTCTTCTGGCCGCTCGTCTCGCTTGATGATCCGGCGGCGGCGGAACGTGGCCTGACCGAGATGACGGCCGCGCCCAACAGCGCCTCGCGCATTGCCACGCAGCGCATGCTTTTGGCGCCGCTGACCGCGCGGCAGCAGCGCGAGGCGCTCGTGCAGCAGGGGCTGCTGCAAATCTACCGCGACTACTGCCTGACCGACTGCTCGCAGTGCGAAGCCTGCACCTTCCCGGAACTGGTCAGCTCGTGGGAGTCGCCGCCTTGATCGCATCGGCAACGGTAAGTTTTCCGTCGTAGATGGCCTTGCCGACAATGGTACCGGCCGGGTGCGCCTCGCAGTCGCGCAGGGCGGCAATGTGCTCGAGCGTGGCGACGCCGCCAGAAGCGATCAGCTCCACCTGCGGCACGGTGCGCGCGAGTTCCGCCAGCGCCGGCAGGTTCGGGCCGGTGAACATGCCGTCCGTCGCGATGTCGGTGTAGATGATGGTGCGCACGCCTTCGGCGGCAACGGCGCGCGCGAGGTCCGGCGCGGTCCACTGGCTCGGGGCGGTCCAGCCCTTGGTCGAAACGATGCCGTTCTTCGCGTCGATGCCGACGGCGATCTTCTCGGCGCCAAATTTCGCAACCATGTCGCGCACGAAGGAAAGCGATTCGCACGCGGCCGTGCCGATGACGGCGCGTGACACGCCAACCGCGAGCACGTGCTCAATCGCGGTTCGGGTGCGAAGGCCGCCACCCATCTCGATGAACATCGGCACCGCTTGCGAGACTGCCTCGACCAGTTTCAGGTTCTTGAACTCGCCCGTGAAGGCGCCGTCGAGATCGACCATGTGGAGGTGACGAGCCCCCTCGGCGTAAAAGCGCTGCGCGACAGCCACCGGGTCGACGCCGTAAACAGTCTGCGCCTCCGCGCGCCCTTGCTCCAGTCGTACAACCTGGCCGTCCCGCAGGTCAATGGCGGGATAGATATGCATGTCTCTGTATAAAAGCAAGATGCACCAGCCGTCAACTGCTCAGCGCGCGACTGGGGTGCTCAGCTCAACAAAATTGCGCAGCAACTGCAGGCCGGCGCGCTGGCTCTTCTCCGGATGGAACTGCGTGGCGATGACATTATCGCGTGCGATCGCCGCCGCGAACGTCTCGCCGTACGTCGACTCCAGCGCAATGAGTGACCGGTCCTGCGGCGCCACATAAAAGCTGTGCACGTAGTAAACGAAATCGCCGGTCGAAACGCCGGCGAGCAGCGGTGCGTCCGGCTGCTTCACGTCGACGGTGTTCCAGCCGATCTGCGGAATCTTGAGCCCGGGCGCGTCGGGGAATTTCTTCACCTCACCGGCGAAGAGGCCGAGGCCGGGGCGACCGGGCGCTTCCTCGCTCGATTCGAAAAGCATCTGGTAACCGACGCAGATGCCGAAGAACGGCTTGCCCGACCTGGCCCACGCCAGTACGGCGTCCCACATGCCGGAATCGGCCAGGCAGCGCACGCAGTCGCCGAAGGCGCCGACGCCAGGGAGCACGAGCCCGTCGGCCTTGGCGATCTCGCGCGGCGTGCGGACGAACATCGCGTCGCCGCCGACGTGCTGCAGCGCTTTCTGCACGCTGCGCAGGTTGCCAATGTCGTAGTCGACGATGCCGATCATAAGGGAAATCTACTCCGGCCTAAAGATGCGTCTACTCTGGGAATGGTTATTCGCTTCAACACGTCCCACCCTTCAGCGTTCGTTCAAGAAGCGCTAATCCAAGAACAGGCGTAGTGATTGAGGAGGTGATGGCAGCCAGGACCAGCCATTCAAGGGCAAGATGATCCGAGGCCTCGGCAGCCAATTGGTCGCTCAGTGCTGAAATCAACAAACGTCTGTTTTCAGAGAGCGGAACAACGATCTGTAGGTCTCTCTCAATCCTCGGATTATTCAGGGCAATGCGTCGCTCGATCTGGATCTCGTGCAGATAACAGCCAACACAAATCAAACCGATTAGCAGCTGAAATCCGAAAAGGAGGCGCAGCCAGAGGATCGATTTCGATGGGTTCAACGGTTCCCCCTAAGCCTAAAGCATCCCCTTCGTGCTGGGGATGCCGGTGACGCGGGGGTCGCGGCGGACGGCTTGCTCGATCGCGCGGGCGAGGCCCTTGAAGACGGCTTCGATCAAGTGATGCGTCTCGCTGGAATAGAGCACCTCGACGTGGAGGGTGAGCCCGGCTTCTTGCGCGAAGGCGCGGAGAAACTCGACAGTGAGCTGCGCGGGGAAATCGCCGGCGCGGAGGCGGTCGAGGTTTGTGGTCTTGGGCGCGCGCCAGACAAGCAGCGGTCGGCCGCTGAAATCGAGCGCGACCCGTACGAGCGTCTCGTCCATCGGCAGATGAAAATTCCCGTAGCGCACCATGCCCTTCTTGTCGCCGATGGCCTTGGTCAGCGCCTGGCCCAGAGTGATGCCGGTGTCCTCCACCGTGTGGTGAAAATCGACCTGGATATCCCCCTTCACCTTCACGTCGAGATCGAAAAGCGCGTGCTTGGCGAAGAGCGTGAGCATGTGGTCGAAGAACGGAATGCCGGTGGTAATGGCTGACCTGCCGCCGCCGTCGACAACGAGCTTGATCGCCACGTCGGTCTCGCCCGTGATGCGCCTGACCTGCGCGCTGCGTTTCGCCTTCGCGCTCATGGCTTCTCCTTCTCGAAGCGGATGGAGATCGAGCGCGCGTGGGCGTCGAGCTTCTCGACCGCGCAGATGGCCTCGATGTGCTTTTGCACCCGCTGCAGGGCGCGCTCGGGATACTCCACCACGCTGGTGCGGCGGAAGAACTGGTCGATGGTCAGGCCCGAAAACGCCTTGGCCGAACCGCCGGTGGGCAGCACATGGCTGGGTCCGGCGATGAAGTCGCCCGCCGCCACGGGCGAGTAGTTGCCGAGGAAGATCGCACCGGCGTTCTTGATCGTTTCGCTCCACTGCCGCGCGTCCTTGATCACGAGCGTGAGGTGCTCGGGCGCGAAATCCTCCACCAGCCCGATGGCCTCGCCCACGTCCTCCACCAGCACGAGGGTGCAGCCGGTTTCCAGCACCTCCGTCAAGTGCTTGCCGCGCGAGAGGGCGGGCCACTGGGCGGTCAGCTGCGCCTCGACCTCGCCCAGCAAGCGGGCGGAGGGCGTGAGGAAAAGCACCTGGCTGCCCGAGCCATGCTCGGCTTGGGCGAGAAGATCGGCGGCGACAAAGGTTGCCTTTGCGGTGTCGTCCGCCACCACGGCGATCTCGCTGGGGCCGGGCAACTGGTCGATGCCCACCGCGCCGATCACCTGACGCTTGGCTTCCGTGACCCAGGCGTTGCCGGGGCCAAAAATCTTTTGCACACGCGCGATGGTGTCCGTGCCGTAGGCCAGCGCGGCGATGGCCTGCGCGCCCCCCACCTGGTAAATCTCCGTCGCGCCCGCGGTCATCAGCGCATAGCGCAGGGTGTCATCCACCGGGCCGGGCGTGGTCACGACGATCTCGCGCACGCCGGCCTCCTTGGCCAGCGCAACGGTCATCAGCGCGGTGGAGACGAGCGGGGCGGTGCCGCCGGGCACGTAAATGCCCACGCGCTCCAGCGGGTCAAACTTCTCGCCCACCGTCGCGCCCTCGCGGTTGGTGCGGGACCAGTTGCGGGGCTTTCGCAGTTTGGAGAATTCACGGATGTTGCGCAGCGCGTAATCAATGGCCGCGATCACCTCCGCCGGCGGCATGAACTTGCGCGGCGGCACCAGCAGCGTGGCGGGCGTGAGGTCGATCTTGCTCCACTTCTTCGCGTAGCGCACGAGCGCGGCGTCGCCCTCGTGCCGCACGGCGGCGATGATCTCCGCCACCGTTGCGACCCGCGTCGCATCGGGCGACGCGTGGCGCATGAGGGCCGCCACGCTCTTGGTAAACTTGGGCTGGGTGAAGCGCAGGACGCGCCAGGGTTTGGTGGTACTCACGCTTTTGATTCGGGAGGCTTTCGCCGGCGGTACGTTAGGAGGTGGCAGCCGGATTGTCACCTGCGGAAAGGCGGCGGCGGGTACGGCTGCATTCCGCCCGCGTTGCTCGCTCCGCCGCCCGGCGGTCAGCGGCTACCGGAGGCAATCCGGCGTTGGCGCGCAGGATGTCTCAAGATCGCGCGAGGAGAATTTGTGCTGGCTGGGCTCTCTTGGGCGCGACCGGCGTCGGGCCGACGCCGGCTACCTGGGGAGTTTGCTACTTGGCGAAGCTCGCCATCTGAGGAGGCTGGTTACTTTTGAAGATGGCCGTCTTCGGCCTACTCCCACTCGATCGTGGCCGGGGGCTTGGAAGAGACGTCGTAGACCACGCGGTTGACGCCCTTGACCTCGTTGGTAATGCGGGAAGCAATGCGGCCGAGCACTTCGTGATCGAGACGGACCCAGTCGGCGGTCATGCCGTCGTGGCTTTCCACCACGCGCAGGACGACGGTGAAGTCGTAGGTGCGCTCGTCGCCCTGGACGCCCACGCTGCGCACCGGCAGCAGCACGGCGAAGGCCTGCCAGACGCGGTCGTACCACTCAGAGGATTTCATCTCCTCGATCACAATGGCATCGGCCTCGCGGAGGATGTGGAGCTTCTTTTCCTCGATGGGGCCCAGCAGCCGCACGGCCAGGCCGGGACCGGGGAAGGGATGGCGCCAGACGACCTCGCGCGGGAGGCCGAGCGTCTCGCCGACGACACGGACCTCGTCCTTGAAGAGCTGGCGCAGAGGTTCGACGAGCTCGAACTTCATTTTCTTGGGCAGGCCGCCGACGTTGTGGTGGCTCTTGATCACGGCCGCGGGATTGTTGCCGATGGCCACGCTCTCAATCACATCGGGATAGAGCGTACCCTGGGCGAGGAACTTGGCGTTACCCACCTTCTTCATCGCGCCGTTGAATTCCTCGATGAAGACGCGGCCGATGATCTTGCGCTTGCGCTCCGGGTCGCTCACGCCCTTGAGCGCGCGCAGGAAACGCGGGCCGGCGGCGACGGTGTGGAGCTTAAGCTTGAGATGCCGGCCGAAGAGTTCCTGCACCTTCTCGCGCTCGTTTTTGCGCAGCAGGCCGTTGTCGACGAAGATGCAGTGAAGCTGGTCGCCGATGGCCTGGTGCAGTAGCGCGGCCGCAACGGAGGAATCGACGCCGCCGCTCAGGCCGAGCAGGACTTTGCCGGTGCCGACCTGCCGTCGCACCTGCTCGCAGGTCGACTCGATGAAGCCCTGCATGGTCCAGTTCGGTTCCGCCCCGCAGATGCCGAGCACGAAGTTGCTGAGGATTTCCACCCCGCGCGGCGTGTGCGCGACCTCCGGATGGAACTGGAGGCCGTAGAGGCGCCGCTTCGGGTCTTCGATCGCAGCGAAGGGCGAGTTGTCCGAGGTGGCGATGGCCTGGAAGCCCTTGGGCAGCTTCTTGAGGGAATCGCCATGACTGTTCCAGATGTCGATTTGCTTCGGCAGCGCCTTAAAAAGCGGGGACGCGCCCTTGATGCTGAGTTGGCCTCGACCGTATTCGCGCCGCGCGCTGGGCGCGACCTCGCCGCCCAGCCACTTGCCGAAAAGCTGCATGCCGTAGCAAACGCCGAGGATGGGAATGCCCGCGTCGAAGAGGCGCTTGTCGAGCTGCGGCGCGCCTTTGGCGTAGACGCTGGCCGGACCGCCCGAGAGGATGATGCCGGCAGGGCGCAGGCTCTTGAGCATGCTGGCCGGCGTGTCATGCCGGACGATTTCCGAGAAGACATTGAGCTGCCGGATGCGGCGCGCAATGACCTGCGTGTACTGCGAGCCGAAATCGAGGATGATGATCTTGCTGGTCATGGCCGCGCGTTTTGGGGAAGCGGTCAGGTTAGGCAGGATCGCGCCGATGAACAGAATTTTGTCCCACCCTAGCGGGGGAATGTGACAGGTGCGGAAGCTACGGGCTTTTTTCGATCCCCGTCATGTCCACCGGCTGCAACTGGTAGGGCGCGGCGGTGCCGAATTTCTGCGAGAGCTGGCGCATGGCGGTGTTGATGGCCTCCACATGCGCCGAGATGAGCGGCCCGGCGCCCACTCCATTGGGCCCGCCAAAATGCCAGATCGACAGCATGGCCGTCTGGCCGTGAACCAGAACCATCTGGGGAAAGGAGCTGTCCCCGGAGATGATCGCCGTGCCGAAAGCTCCGCGCAGTCGCGTGGAAGGCGCGTGGTAAACCACCATGGGGCTCGCCGTGGTCTGAATTCCCGCCACCTCCGCGCAGAACAAACGGTTGTTCTGGTTGATGAAAATGGCCGGCAGATCGAGCTCCACCCCGGGCCGCAGATAGCTGGCCCAATCCGGCGGCAGCACGCGCATGGGCGTGACGCTCGGCGGCAGCTTTTGGTTAAGCAGGTAGACCTCGATGTCGTCGGCGGGATTGAGCGAGGCAACGACCGAGCGGGTGACCGTGGTGTTATCCGCACCGACGAAGTTGAACACCCGCCCGACCTCGGCCGCGGCGTGATGGGCGCCGATGCAATGGATCGGACTGACGGCCGTGATTTCAAACTTCGTGCCGTAGCACTGGCTTCCGTTGTTGTAAGCGCCGACGGCGGTGAGGTCGACGTTGGTGCCGATCCAGAGGTCGGGGTTCCGGACAAAAACGTTGTACGGCATGTTGCTGATGCTCGCGGAGGTGTGAATGTAAACATCCTGCGTGGCCGGGCCGGGTTGCCTGCCCATCAGCGCGGAGTCGATCTGCTCCTCGTCGGATTCCTTGAGCGTCAGGTGGATGCCGGCATCGGCCAGCACGCGCCCGATCAGGCTGCCGAGGAAGGCGCCGGCCAGGACCACCGCGAGCAATGAGGGGCGCTTGCGCATGCGGAGGACATTTCACCCTCAAGCGTCACCCAAGTCGAACTTCCATCGCTTGCCCAAGGCGATGGCGGACGCCGGGCCCACAAGGAACGATGGCGGTTGCAGAAGGTAGCCGGCGTCGGCTCGACGCCGGGGCGCGCCGAGCGGTCCTGACCGAGCGCGGCGCCTTGGGGCGCGCCTCGAGAAGGTGGAATGGAAAGCAAGGCGGGAGTGGGGATCGCGGGGCGGAGATGGCTTTTGGGTGCAGGACTTTGTGGCCGCGACCGGCGTCGGGCCGACGCCGGCTACCTTCGGAGCTTCCTGGCTTGGCAGCGCGGCGGGTGGCACCGGTTTCTTTCGACCAGAGGCGTCGTGATCTTCGTGAAGATGGCGGTTGCAGAGGGTAGCCGGCGTCGGCTCGACGCCGGGGCGCGCCGAGCGGTCCTGACCGAGCGCGGCGCCTCGGGCGCGCCTCGAGAAAGTGGAATGGAAAGCAAGGCGGGCGCGGGGATCGCGGGGCGGAGATGGCTTTGGGATGCAGGACTTTGTGGCCGCGACCGGCGTCGGGCCGACGCCGGCTACCTTCGGAGCTTCCTGGCTTGGCAGCGCGGCGGCTGCGGGTGGCACCGGTACTTTCATCCAGAGGCGTCGTGATCTTCGTGAAGATGGACGTAAACGGGTCAAGCTCCGGCGGTCATCGACCGCCGCTACAATGCTGGCGGTACCTTACCTACCGCGTCCCCATCCCCACGCCCTGCACCGTCTGGAAGAGTTTGCCTTCCGATTTGATCGAGGGGGCGATGATAATCTCCGTCTCCTGGAACTCCTTGATGGTCGAGGCGCCGACGTTGCCCATGCAAGTCATGATCGCGCCGACCAGGTTCTGCGAGCCGTCGTCCACGGTGGCGGGGCCGAAAAGAATCTGCTTGAGCGTGCCGGTGACGCCGACGTGGATGCGGGTGCCGCGCGGCAGGTTGGCGTGCGGCGTGGCCATGCCCCAGTGGTTGCCCTTGCCCGGCGCTTCCTCCGCACGGGCGAAGGCCGAGCCAACCATGACGGCGTCCGAACCGCAGGCCAGCGCCTTGCAGACGTCTCCGCCCTTGGACATGCCGCCATCGGTGATGATGGGCACGTACTTGCCCGTCTTCTTGAAATAGGCGTCGCGCGCCGCGGCGCAATCGACCGTGGCCGTGACCTGCGGCACGCCGAGGCCAAGCACGCCGCGCGAGGTGCAGGCCGCGCCCGGCCCGACGCCGATGAGCACGCCGGAGACGCCGTTCTGCATCAACTCGAGCACCACGCTGTAGGTGACCGCATTGCCGATGATGATCGGTATCTTGCTGTTGCGGCAGAAGCCGGCGAGATCAAGCGACTTGTACTCGCTGGAGATGTGCCGAACGGTCGAGACCGTCGACTGCACGAAGAACACGTCCGCGCCCGCTTCCTGGGCGATGGCGGCGAAGCGCTCCGCCTTTTGCGGAATGGAGGAGACGCCGACGATGCCGCCACCCTTGCGCAGTTCCTGCACCCGCTTGGCGATGAGTTCCTCCTTGATCGGTGCGGTGTAAAGCTTCTGGATCTGCTCGGTGACGGTGGCCTTGTCGGCCTTGGCGATGGCGGCGAGCGCATCCTCGGGATCGTCGTAGCGCGTTTGCACGCCCTCGAGGTTGACGACGCCGAGGCCGCCCAGGCGTGCCATCTCGTGGCAGAAACGGACGTTGGTGACGCCGTCCATGGCGCTGGCAATGATGGGAATCTTGAGCTCGAGCGGCTCCTGCCCGTTGGGGCGCGGGATGAGGAACTTGGTGTCGACCTCGTTCGGGTTGATCGTCACCTCGCCCGGCACGAGCGCGATTTCGTCAAAGCCGTAGGTGACCCGCGCCTTGCGATTACGTCCGATCCACATTCCCATAATGACTACTCCTTTTCACCTTCATAGATCGCCCCGCACCGCGGACAACGGGGCCGTTGATACGGTACCCGTTCGGGAAAGGCGCTCTGGCAATACCCACAAATGAAAAAACGCCGCGCGTCCATCTGCGAACGGCGGCGAGTCCGTAGAAAAATCAACCATGACAGCAGCAGGACGGCAAGGCAAACCGTGACGTCGAGGTCAAAAAAGTGGGAAAGGGAGAGCTTCATGGCGCGAGTGGCGCAGGCGGTGGCGCGACCTCCTGCGGCTTGGGCGTGTAGTACCACGCCACGGTGACGAGGCCCCAGGCGATGCCCGGCTGGTTCACCGGCTGGAAGCGGACCTTCTGCACGGCATAGATGGCCTGCTGGTCGAGCTCCGGCTTCTGCGAGCTTTGGTCGAGCACGACGTCGCTGACGGTTCCTTCCGGCGTAATGGCGACACGCAGGCGGGTGGGGTTGATCTCCATGTCCGACACGGGTGACGGGAGCACGGGCACGCCGGCGGGCGCCCGGGCGGCCAGGGAGCGGTCCCATTGCCACGTCGTCGAGCGCGCGATGGGCGGGGGATTTTCGTGGTAGGTGAACGGCTGCCGCATGGGCTGGAGCGCGGCGCTGACCCGCTCCTTGAGCGAGGGCAAAGGCTGGTTGAGGAAGGGGAAATTGGCGATTTCCGCCGGCGGCGGCAGCGTCATCGGCTGGGCATGGACGTGGATGGCGCTGAGCGGATCAACCCAGACGATGCGCACGGGCTCGGAGGGTTGCGGCAGGACGTAGAGGCGCGGGTCGGTCACCTCGTCCCAGAACGCATTGTCGGGCGAGACCTGCTCGCCGGTGGCGGTGGTGTCCAGCGTAACCTCGGTGTGGACGTCGTGGCGAATTTCCGGCCGCGGATTATCGATGAGGATGAAAAAGAAGACGGCGAAGTGGATCGCCGCGGCGCCAACGATATATTTCCCAAGCCGACGCTGGCGCGTGGGCACCTCGTCGATCCACGTGTGCAGCCGCGCCAGCGTGGTATGCACCACGTCGTGCGAGGCCGGTTCGGTGGTGACGAGGTCAGCCATGACGCCCTATGGGTTGATCGGCGTGGTGGCCACGTGCACCGAGCGGATGCGATGGGCAAAGGCGGTGTTCATCACGTCGGTGACGACGTTGAGGGGGACGTCCTTGTCGGCCTTCAGGATGAGCGACCGTTCCTCGCGACCGATGGGCAGCGCGTCGAGCTGCCGGCCCAGGCTGTCGAGCGTGACGATCTGGTCGTTGAAGTACATGACCGGACGCGGCCCGCTGGTCAGGCCGTTGGTGTCGACCTGCGGCGGCAGCATGGTCACCGCCACGATGAGCCGGCTGGACGGTGTACCCTCCCACATCGCGCTCTTGGGCGGCTCGACCTTAATGCCCGGCTGCAGAACGAACGAGGAGCTGAGCAGGAAGAAAAGCAGCAGCAGCAGGACAACCGTCACCACCGGCACGAGATCGATGAGCCCGTGCATCGGCTGCAAGCGGCGGGTGAGGACCAAGGGCATGGGAGAGGATGCCGCGAGATGAGGCGGGAGACAAGACAGAGGAGTTGAGCGCAGTGGCAGCCGCCGCTATCCCAGTGG
>CAJCIA010000248.1 GCA_903970275.1 Betaproteobacteria bacterium | reverse complement strand
CTCCAGCAACTGCGGCTCGCTGAAGAGCCCAACCGCCGAACTCACGTACATGAACTGGTACATGGCTCACTATAATTCTTGCTGCGGACCTGACCAGCCGTGACCGCCGCTCCCGGGGTCAACGGTTGATGTTCTTGAAGTGCTCCATCAGCCGCAGCGCGGAAGATCGCTGCGCGTCCGGCTTGGCAATTTGGGCAAGGAAATCGTTATAGCCGGGAATCTGCTCGCCCGCTGCCCGGTCAAGCCGCCGGTAACCCATCGACCATTCTGGAAATTCGCGGTGCGTGATTTCACCCTGCAGCAAGGTGAGCTGCCCGCGATGACGGGGATCGCGCGCGATGCGTAGATTGGTGGCCAGCACAGCATCTTTTTCGCCCTCCAGCGCCTGGATAAAATTACCCTCAAGATAAAGCAGCATGCCGGTGATGCCGCACTTGGAGTTGTTGATTCGGCTGATCTCGAGCAGTTGCTGCAGTTCCTCCTCGCTGAACAATTTCACTGCCGAGCTGACATAAACCAGATGGAACATTTCCATTATTTTAAGCCAGACCTCGGCGTCAGCAACTAGGGTTAAACCCTGAACATGCTCTGAGTTTATATCTAGCGGAGCAGTGCCTTCCCGTAACGAAGAGAGCCGAGGCCACCCGGCCTCGGCTCCGCAACCCCTGAACTGACTACTGAAAGGTTTACCGAGGGTTGCCGAACTGGCTCTTGAAGCTAGTGATCGCCTGGATGTGGTGATCGGCGAAGATCAACGCCGCGGAGTCGCACCAACTGCGGTCGCCGCGCTGGGCCTTCTCGGTTAGGTAATCGACGCGGCGGGCTTCCTCGCCATTTTCCTGGATGTAGACCTCGCGGCTGTCGGTCTCGTAGGCGGTGATGGCGTGGCCGATCGGGCTGAAGTGATAGCCGATGGCGCCGAACGCGCTCTGGCTGATCACCTGCGCGGCGATGACGCCGGCCCACACGATGTGGGGGTTATGCTTGTAGGTGCTGAAAGCAGCCGCGGCGTCGACCAGGCAGCCGTTATGGATGTCGGTGTCGCCATCGGCGATTCGCAGCACATCCGCCCGGGACACGTGTTCCAGCGGGACCTGCGCCACGCGGGCCGGGAGCACCTTGGCGCTGCCTTTTTCGGAGTAGAGATACTCCTCGCCATTCAGCCGATAGAGGCAGCCGGCGCCTTGGTTGGCCAGCGCGTGGAAGACCACGACTTGATACGGGACATGCCCGGCGTCGAGCACCGCTCCGGCGCGGCAGGCGTCCTTAATGCCGGCGACGCCCGAAAAATCAGACTCGGCGCGCAGCGGCAGAAGGGCGGTTATCAGTAAGGTAAGGTAGGTGAGTAGGCGGTTCATTCGTTCCTTGGGTTGGTTGTGCCTTTCCTGAAGCGTCGATGATGCCAGCGTATTTTGCCGGGTTTCAGATCCGGGGGGCTATCATTCAACCAGATATCGGTACAATTAGCTAATATTAAGTCGGATACCGTTATAGTAATTGGGGAAAGGAAATCCCGCAATAACCTCGAAAGTGCAATATACCGCCATAAAAAGTCCGCAGTTTTGGCATTTAGTGCCTAATCTTCGTTTCCTATTTGGAATAAAATGCCTATAAGGCTTTCTCCGTAGAAGCGACTCGGGCTCCCGGTCCGGAATCAGTTGAAGACTGGCTCCCCCGCGACGACAATGCCAACGCTCATGACCAACCCGCCCGACGCCGCACTGGAGCTGCTGCGGAAGGTGTACGGCTATCCGGAGTTTCGCGGACAGCAGGCGGAGATCATCGCTCACGTAACCGCGGGGAAAAACGCCTTCGTCCTCATGCCGACCGGCGGAGGCAAGTCACTCTGTTACCAGATTCCCTCGCTGCTGCGGCCGGGCGTGGGCGTGATCATCTCGCCGCTGATTGCGTTGATGCAGGATCAGGTGGATGCCCTCACGCAACTGGGCCTGCGTGCCGCGGCGATCAACTCGGCCATGGCGCCGGGCGATGTCGCGCAGACCAAGCGCCGCATCCGCGAAGGCGCGCTCGATCTCGTCTACGTCGCACCGGAGCGGCTGCTCATGGACGAATTCCTGGCGCTGCTGCGCGAATCGCCGCTGGCGCTCTTTGCGATCGACGAGGCGCACTGCGTCTCCCAATGGGGCCACGATTTTCGGCCGCACTACACGCAGCTTTCCCTGCTCGCGGAGCAATTTCCCCACGTGCCGCGCGTGGCGCTGACGGCCACCGCGGACGGACCCACGCGCAAGGACATCGTCGAGCGCCTGCACCTCACGGACGGCCGCACCTTCGTCGCCGGGTTCGACCGCCCCAACATTCGCTACGCCATCGTGGAGAAGAACGAGCCGCGCCAGCAGTTGCTGCGCTTCATCCGCGAGAGCCATCCGCGCGATTGCGGCATTGTTTATTGCCTCTCGCGCAAGTCGGTCGACGAGACGGCGCAGTGGCTCGGCACGCAGGGCTGCACCGCCCTGCCCTACCACGCGGGCATGGCGGCGGAGGACCGCGCGCGCAACCAGGAGCGCTTCCTGCGCGACGACAATACGATCATGGTGGCCACGATCGCGTTCGGCATGGGCATCGACAAGCCGGACGTCCGCTTCGTCGTCCACCTCAACATCCCGCGCAACATCGAGGCCTATTACCAGGAAACCGGCCGCGCCGGGCGCGACGGCCTGCCCGCCAACGCCCTGCTCCTCTACAGTCTGCAGGATGCCGTGCAGCAGCGCCGCTTCATCGACGAGGGCGACGCGCCCGAGGCGCAGAAGCGGATCGAGCACCAGAAGCTGAACGCCCTGCTGGGCTTGTGCGAATCCGCGGTGTGCCGCCGCCAGGTCCTGCTCGAATACTTCGGCGATGCGTCCACGCCCTGCGGCAACTGCGACACCTGCCTTGAACCGCCGCTCACCTTTGACGCCACCGTCGCCGCGCAGAAGGCAATCTCGTGTTCGTATCGCACTGGCGAGCGGTTCGGCGTGGGCTATCTCGTCGACGTGTTGCTCGGTGAGCCGGATGAGCGCATCACCAGCTTCGGCCACGACCAGATCAGCACCTACGGGATCGGCAAGGAGCTCGGGCGCATCGAATGGCAAAGTCTCTACCGCCAGCTCGTCGCGCTTCATTTACTCACGCCCGATGGCGAGTATGGCGGCCTGCGCATCACGCCCCAGGGACTCGCCTTCCTCAAGAGCAAGGCGCCGCTGCATCTGCGCCAGCACAAGGCCCGGCCGGTCTCGCGCCGCCGTGATCGCCAGCGGACCGCCGCCGGCTCCGCGATCGAGGTGGAGAACAATCCAGACCATGCACTTTTCGCCGCCATGAAGGCCAAGCGCCTGCAGCTGGCGCGGGCACAGAACGTTCCGCCCTACGTCATCTTCCACGGCCGCGTGCTGCTGGAACTCGCCGCCCGCAAACCGGCCACGCTTTCCGCGCTGGGGCAGATCAGCGGCATCGGCCAGAGCAAGCTCGAGCGCTACGGCGCCGCTTTCCTCGCCGTCATCGGGAACCACGAGACCGACCAGTTGCTCGCCGAGGCGGGCAGCGATTTGGTGGGCGATTAGCGTCAGGCTGCAGCGCGTGGCTGGCCAAGGCGAAACCCCTCCGATTGGTCGGGGCCGGGCGGTGGTGGGAGCGCCGCGAACGCAATGCCTTCGTTGCCTCCACATGCTATCAGTTTTTGTAAAACGTCGGCGCTCCAAAAAAGCGCTCCGCACCACAAAGTTTCTCGCGAAAGCGGAAGCTCCGAGGTAGCCGGCGTCGGCCCGACGCCGGGGCGCGCCAGAACGTCGTGACCAGGCGCAGAGCCTCGGTCGCCGCGCCTCACCGAACGCGGAAAAGGAAAGCAAGGCAAGTGGGTGGATCGCGAGTCAGCGATGCCCCGGTAATACGACCTGCCTGAAGCAGTTTTAGAAAAGCTAAAGCCATTTCGTCAGCACCTCTCCTCGGCGTTGATAGTAGCCGTCGACTTCCTGGCGACTAAGACCAAGAGGAAACGCGTCCGCCCGTTGTCCGTCGCCCGGAGGTCGACGGCTACCCCAGCACTCCGCCGCGCAGCTCTGGATTTATTGGAATCGCTTTAGCCCCTCCTGTGACACACGGAGAGACGCGAAGCCACATCGTCTTCATCAGCCGCAACCTTGATCGTCAGCACTCAACGAGGGTTTTGCCAGCTGCCACGCGTGAGCGGAATGAGACAGGAGGAACATGAAGGACATGAGGCGTGATCGCCTTCGTTATCCCCTTCACGTTCTTCATGTATCTCCTGTCTATCTTCCGTCGCTTCCCAGAAGAATAGCCCGCCTAGATGACGAGCGTCTGAAGCCCGGCATCGGACTGCCTCGCCCACGTTGTTCCGCCGCCATCCGCGTGCCGCCCACGACAGCCGCGTTACCAGTTGAGCCCGCCTTCACCGGCCGCTAGCTTCCCGGCATGAGCCGCCTGCGCGTCATTTCCGGTTCGGCGGGTGGACTGCTGCTCCAATCGCCGAAGCGGCATGAGCTGCGTCCGACGCAGGACCGCATCCGGCAGGTGATCTTCTCCAGCCTGGCGGAACAGGTGCCGGGTGCGCGGGTGCTGGATCTTTACGCCGGTACCGGCTCGATTGGCATCGAGGCGCTGAGCCGCGGTGCCTCGCGCGCCGTTTTCATCGAGCAAAACCGCGAGGCGGCCGACTGCATTCGCGAGAACCTGCGCCACTGCCGGCTGGAGGGCGGCGAGGTGCGGCAGGGCGACGCGCTCGCCTACCTGACCGAGGCGGGGGATTTGTTCGACCTTATCTTTGCCGACCCGCCGTACGATAAAGCGAGAGGAACGCTCAACCAGCATCCGCTGCTGGCTCGAATGGCGCAGCGACTCTGCGTAAATGGAACCATCGTCTGGGAACATTTTGCTGAGCAGCAGGTGCTGCAGGACGCCAACTGGAACGTGTTACGTCACCGCACTTATGGCGAGACCGGCCTGACTTTTTGCCAGCCGGCGCGTAACAAGGCGGCTTGAGGTCGGAGATCGCACGATTTGCGTTTGGGGCGTTCCAAGCGATTTACCTCCTCACGTATCCCAACTATTTATCTTGGCATCTCTCCTGCTAACAGACGCGGCGATGGTTCCGAAAGCTCGCGCCCAATCGAAAGTCACCGCCTCCAAGCGGGACTCGGCCAAGCGCAGCAAGGGTATCGCGGAGACAGCACGCCTGTTTCTCGACGTAGACGAAGTGATCCGCCGGTCGCAAACCGTGCCGCTCACCCGTTACATCGAGTAGGCGCTGTTTTGCGGGCTCTCGCTGCGAAGCGAGAATCGTCGTCTCGTTTACCAGTCTTGTGGCCGGCGGCGCAGCCAAAATGCCTTGTGTAGCGGCAGTCTATTGACCTCTGAGGGCCATCACGTGCTGAACACGGCATGGCGGTCTTGGATTACTGGACCAATCGGCGCCGCCATGCAGTCGGACAACGCGAAGAATTTCGATCGCTTCGCTCCGGCGCTTCGAGCGCACTAGTTTCCTTGAGATTCTGCCGCGAAGGGGCGGGTTCCGGTCTTCCCTCAGGCCTTTCGCTCACTCCCACCCGAACGACCGAAACGAAATCGGCCGATCTCCTCGCGAAGATCGGCCGATTTGTGCCGCACTTCATTCCGTGCGGCAGCAGCGTCAGGCGCCTAGAACTTCCAGAGCAGGTCGGCCTGGAGCAGGTTGTAGGTCTTGATCTGGCCGAGGGTCAGATCCTGCGTAACGTTGGGCGTGGCCAGGTCGCCGTGAATCGAGTTGCCGTGGGCAATGCGGACCGTCGAGGTGATTCCGTCCGTCCAGTTGTAGCTGGCGGCCAGCACGATGCCCTGCATGTTCGTGGCGGCATTGAAGATATCCGCGTCGATCAGGTTGGGATCAAGCGCGTAGTACCCGATGCTCTGCCAGTAGAGGCGCGTCTGCCAGTCGCCCTTTTTCTTGAGCTGGCCGGCCTCGAAGCCCACGGTGTAGGCCGCGTCGTCCAGGAAGCTCTTGCCGGAAGAAAGCACGCCCTGCACCGTCGGCTCGGCCTGGAAGGCAGCGGTGGTTAGGCCGGCCGGCACCGTGATGCCTGCCGCGTTGCCCTGTGTGATGGCGCTGCGCGCATCGTCCGCACGGTCTCCGCCGTCAAAGTTGTAGGCGAAGTCGCCGTACACCCGCATGGGCACGCCCCACGCCTTGAAGTCGAACTCGGCCGGAGTTTCCAGGATCAACAGGTCGTTTTCGCCGGTGACGTTCGTGGTGAAGGGCGCAGCCGCGCCGACGAAGGGCCCATTGTAATAGTTCGGACTGTTGGTCCCGGCGGAATTCAGGACGAGCGGGTTGCTGCCGTAATCGCCGGCCACCGTGGCGCCGTTTGCGGCGTCCGTCCCCGTGTATTCATACATCGTGGCGGCGGCCTTGAAGAACGTATTGTCGTCGAACTTGTATTTGATGCCCGCCTGCTCCGCGAACATGAACGTGTTGCCAAAGTTCGAGGGATTTCCCGCCTGCCCGGTGATGGTGTTGGTGATACCATTGCCGGACGCCGCGCTGATGAGGAATTCGCCCGCCGTGCCGAAGACTTCCAGGCCGTTGTCGAAGGTGTGGTCGTACAGCTCGGCCGCGCCCGTGGGATTCAAGTTGTCGTCCCAGACCAGCGTGGTGGTGTAGAGCGGATTGATGATCTGCCCGCCTTCGAGCGTGATGTCGGAGGTCGGCTTCCAGCCCAAGTACACCTGGTCTACCGCGAGCAGGCTATAGCCCTTGCCGAAGGGACCGGCATTGTCGCTATGGCCAAAGGTCACGTTGCCCGAGCGGTTGTAGTACGGATTGGTCGCAATGCGGACGCCGTAAAACCAATTGTCGAAAATATCGCCCTTGAACCCGAAGCGCAGCCGATAGCGCCAGGCATTGCGATCCTGGCTCCCGGGCCCGGAAGGAACGCCGCCGGCGCCTGTGAGCCCCGCCGGGGTGGTGCCGTCGCGCAGCTCGTAACGGAGGCGCAGGTCACCATAGAACGTAATGGTCTTGATCGAGGTGCTGAGGTTGATCTTGCTTGCCGCGGTGGACGCGTAGTCCTTCGACTCGTCGGCGCGGATGTCCTCGGCTTCCTGATCGGACAGGACGCCCTTTTTCACCAGCGCATCGAGCAACGCGCTGTCCGTTTGCGCCCGGACGGGGGCAGGAACCAAAATCGCGGCACAACAAAGCGCCGCCCAACCGAAAATCGTCAACCGTGTTTTCATTTTTCTCCTCGTTAAAAGTGCATTTACGAGAGGCAGCAAGCTTCCGCCTGCTCCTCCAAAACGCGCCGCGAAGGTGACTGCGGTGTGTGACAGGTATATGGCGGATGTGTAACTAATTGGTCACGCCGTGCCGGGAAGTGGGTGCATGCGCCCATCCCAGCGGGCATCGAAGACAACCCCTTTGACGCCAACGACCGCGCGCCATTGGAGCTGGCGGTTCAATGGCCCTCGCCAAGAACTCCAGCCATGAATCCGCTTGCCATTGCGGGCGGGACTCGCAAACTGGTCGGCCTCTCCAATTGGCTGGATAGCTCAGCTGGTAGAGCAGCGGACTGAAAATCCGCGTGTCGCCGGTTCGATCCCGGCTCCAGCCACTCTCCCTTTACCCCGACGCCAGAAGGGTCGGCGCTTACCGTTGTTCAAAGAGCTCCGGGAGGCCCGGCGCCGTTTATTTTGAGGTCGGTCTGGCCGCCGGCAACCTCCGGGCACCGGACGGAACAAGGAAGATCTTCATCTCGAGCCTGTCCCCCGGAAGCTGACGGCGGCCCGAGTTCTCACCCTTCGCGGAAAATCGCCAGGAACCGTTTGGCGATGGAATCGACGCTGAACAGCTCGATGGCTGTTTGGGAAATAGCGGCGGGATCGCGCTGGCCGGCGGCCCATTCCTCCACCTCGGTCATCAGGGCGTCTGTCACATGCGCGACATCGCGCACATGGGAGACCGTCCCCGACCGGAAGCTGGCGAAGTAATGGACGCTGGCGAGCTGCCCGGGGCCGACGACCGAGCAGCCGCAGCAGAGCGCCTCGGCAGCCGCGATGTTGAACGATTCCCACGTGGAAGGGAGCAGATAGATGCGGGCGCGCCGGTAAAGAGCGGCGATCTGCTCGGGCGTCCGCAGGCCCACGATCTGCAACCGGGAGCCGAGCGCTTCCACCTCGCGTTGGGCGGTCGCGTCCAAGAGGGGCGGCGGACCAACCACCACGATCGTCCAGTCCGGGCAGAGCGCGAGAAAGCGCTTGGCCACCTCGAAGAATAGTGGCCAGCCCTTGTTCACCGCGCGCCAGCGGCCCACCGCCACCACCAGCTTCTCCTTCGCGTCTCCGGGCTGGAAGGCCATGAACTGCGTGTTGACCGGATGCGGGATGGTGACCACGCGCGGCACGGGCGATGCGCCGGAGATCCTCAGAAATCGTCGCACGCGAGAGGCGGCCAGGGGCGATTCCGCGGCATAGACGGGCACCAGGCTCATCGTCCGGGCCATGCGCGCATCCATCACCGCCGGCACCAGCCGCACGAGGAAAACCTTGGCCGATTCGCGCGCCGCAATGAAGGCCCGTTTCCAGAACGGGTCCGCCGTGTCGGAGTGCACGTCGCAAGCCAGCTCCAGCGCGCTGCGCAGCCAGATGCGGGGCGACTTCACTCCGTCGGTGTCGAGTTTCTCCACCGTGGGAACGCGCAGGGACGTGGCCGCCTGCCGGATCGCATGCCAGCGCGGCGCGGACCAGGCGTTGAGAATGAGCGCCTCGGGCGCCTGCGCCTTCCACCACGCGGGGTCGGCCAACTCCTCCGGCGTGGCCACGATCACCGGCCATTCGCCGCTCGGCAGGTCATCCTCCTTCTTAAAGGCGACCAGCCACGCGTCGTGGCCCATCTCGCGCAGACGCCGAATGAGCAACCCCAGGTCGCGGTACCAGAAACCTCCCTGGTCGCTGTAGGACAGGGCGATGAAGCCAAGGATGCGCATGCGTGCCGCCTCTCGTTTAAGGCCTGCAAGGCGCGCCAACAAGAGCGGGGTTTTGATTCCGTCGATTCAGGCTCAGCCCGAGCCTGTTGTTAACGCGGAATTTTGCGCGAGCGAGGCGGTTTTGTAGGGGCGGTCTATTGAGCGCCGAGTTCATGCAC
>CAJCIA010000247.1 GCA_903970275.1 Betaproteobacteria bacterium | reverse complement strand
ATGGATCACATGACGTTCCCGGAAGCGGTGCGGCGGCTGGCGCAGAAGTCAGGCATTCCCATCCCGGAAAGCGGGCCGCACGATCCGGAGGCGCGCAGCCGGCGCGAGGAACTGCTGGCGCTGAACGCGGCGGTGGCGGCGTGGTGGCACAAGCGGCTGATCAGCGACCCGGCCGCCGCGCCCGCGCGCGAGTACCTGAAGAGCCGCGAGATGGATTCCGCGCTCGCGGAGGAATTCATGCTCGGCCACGCGCCGGATGGCTGGGACGCGACGCTGACCTGGGCGCGCAAGGCGGGCTACAGCGCGGAGGCGTTGGAATCGGCCCGGCTGGTGGCGACGAGCGAGAGCGGCCGCACCTACGATTTCTTTCGCGCGCGGCTGATGATTCCGATTCACGACGAGAACGGGCAGGTGGTGGCCTTCAGCGGGCGGCTGCTCGACCCGGAGGCGAAAGCGCAGAAGTACGTGAACTCGCACGAGACGCCGGTCTTCAGCAAGAGCCGCATTCTCTTCGGCCTGCACAAGACGAAGCGGCCGATCATCGAGGCGGACAGCGCGATTCTCTGTGAGGGCCAGATCGACCTGATGCGCTGCTGGCAAAAGGGCGTACGCAACGTGGTGGCGCCGCAGGGCACCGCCTTTACCGACGAGCAGGCGCGCAAGTTAAAGCGGCTGGCGAAGGAAGTGGTCATCTGCTTCGATGCGGACAACGCGGGGCAGAACGCGGCGCAGCGCGCCATCGACGTGCTCTTAAAGGAGGACGTGCAGATTCGCATCGCGCGCATGCCGCAGGGCGAGGATCCCGACAGCCTCCTGCGCAAGCGGCCGACGGCGGAATTCGAGGCGCTCATCGACGAGGCGAAGGACTACACGCGCCATCTGCTGGACGTGGCGTGCGCGGGCGAGGATATCGCCAGCCCGCGCGGTCGCGGTGCCGTGGCGCAGAAGATGGCGCTGACCATCGCGCGCCTGGCAAACGCGGTGCAGCGGGAGACGTTCCTGCTCGAAGTTGCGCGCCGGCTGGTCGTCTCGCGCGATGTGGTGGAGGAGGAAGTGCGCAAGGCGCAGCAGAAGCGGGCGCCGGTCTATCTTCAGGACGGGAACGCGCCGATGGAGCCGGCGCAGGACGAGGCAGCCCGCACGCCGCTGCAGCCGGACAAGCTGATCGAGGGGCTGCTGGCGCTGTTGCTCACGCATCCGTCGCTCGTTCCCGAAGTGGCGCGAACGCTGAATCCGCAATGGATCGAGGGTCTGGAAGGAGCGCCGCTGTTGCTTCAGCTGATCGACGCGCATGCGCATGAGGCGTGGGAGGAGGCGGCGCAGTTTCTCGACCAGTGCGACGAGGCGGCGAAGGATTATCTGGCCGGCTTGCTGCTCACGCAGGTAACGCCGGATGCGGCGGACATTTCTCATCTGGGCGAGACGGGGCTGCGTTATGAGAAGTATCGGTCGGCTATTGGCGGCGCGGAGAAGAATCCCGCCGCGTTGGTGGCGAGCTTTGTGAAGAAGGCGGAGGATCGCTGGGCGGAGCGGCGCTTCAAGTTCCTGGTGGTGGAAAGCAAGGCGAAGGACCTGCCGATGGCGGAGCAGGTGGCCTACGTGGTGGAGCTGGAGACGCTGCGGAAGGGGTATCCGTTTTTGAAGGCGGTTTCGTTGTAGGTTGGGCGGGGGTTGGCGCGGAGGATTGTGAACGTTTCCCAGCGGTTGAGACGTCTCGCTAGTGCGTTCCGCTCGCTTTGCTCGCTCCGGCGCTCGAAGAGCGCCGGCTACCACTGAGCTTGTGTCCCCTGGAACGTGGCGGCGTTTGTTTAACGCTTAGGCGGAGCGGACCATCTGCTCGAGGCGCATGGAGTGGGACGCCTCGCCCCGCGGGGCGTCGGGCTGGATGTCCTCGCTGGGCAGCATCTCCAGCGTGCAGATGGGAAGGTAGACGTGGAAGGTGGTCTCGTAGCCGGGCTGGCTTTCCACCTCGATGATGCCGCCGTGGCTTCGCACCAGCGCGGAGGTGGTGGAGAGGCCAAGGCCGCAATTCTGGCTGCCGCGCCTGGTGGTGAAGAAGGGATCGAAGATCTGCGCCTGCAACTCCTCGGCGATGCCGGGCCCGTTGTCGTGGATCGTGAGGTGCAGCATGGCATCGCCCGTGCCGAGCCCGTGACGCTGCGCCAGCGTGGGCTCGAGCAGCTCCGGCCGCGCCTCCACGATGAGGCGCGGGGCGCGACCCTCGTCGGCCACCTGCACCAGCGCCTGTCCGGCGTTGAGCAAAAGATTGAGCAGAATTTGGTCGACCTGGCTCGGATCGCCCAGCACGGGCGGCAGGTTTTCGTCAACGCGGTTGTCGATCTCGATACGTTTGTCGAACTGCGTGCCGCAAAAATCGAGGATGTCGCGCACGTGGGTCGGCAGGTCGACGGGGCCGGTCTCCGCCTGCTCGTGCCGCGTGAAGGCCAGGAGCTTTTGCGTGAGCTGGCTGGCCCGTTCCATGGCGCGCTGCTGGATGCCGAGGAGCCGCATGGCGTCCGGGCGATCGCCGAGCGTCATGCGCAACAGTTCGTTGGTCGAGAGGGCCGCCATGAGGACGTTGTTGAAATCGTGCGCCAGGCCGGCCGACAGCTTGCCGATCGACTCGAGCTTCTGCGCGATTTCCAGCTGCTCGAGCAGATACTCGCGGCTCTCTTCCGATTGCTGCAACTCGGTCAGGTCCTGGCCCGCAATGACAACGCCGGCAATGCGCCCCTCCGACCGCAGCGGCGCGAGGCGGAAGAGCATGCGGCGCTCGCCGCCCTGCGCATCGCGCAGCGATGCCTCGAGGTGCGACGCGGGCTGATGGCGTTCCAGGATGTCGGTCAGCACTTCGTAGGCGGCCGGCTGGTCCTGCGGCGCGATGATGGCCAGCCAGGGCTGGTTCAGCATGTCGGTTTCGGCGTAGCCGCCGAGCTCGCAGAGCGCAGGGTTGACCATGGCCATGTTGCCCTGCCCGTCGAGCGTCGTGACCGCGCTGCCCGTGCAGGCGAGCAGGGCCTCGCGAAATTCGGTGGCGTGGCGGAGTTGTTCCTCAGCCTGGCGTCGGCGGGTGACGTCGCGCAGGATGAGCGTGGCGCGCCAGCGGCCGCCCTTGCCGAAGATCGGCTGGCCGTTCGTTTCGAGCCAGCGCCACTCGCCGCTCTTGTGGCGGAAGCGAAATTGCAAATGCGCGGGCTGGTGCGAGATCAGGCCCAGCACGTAGTGCCGGTTGACGCTGATCTGGTCGTCGGGATGGACCTGCTTGAAGAAGGAGTGGCCGACAAGCTCGTCGGGCGTGTAGCCCAAAAGCTGGAAATGGTTCGGGCTGGCGTAGAGATAGCGGCCGGTCGCGCCCGTCTGGCAGATGAGGTCGCGGCCCGTTTCAGCCAAGCTTCGGTAAAGCTCCGCCTCCGCAACGGGTTCGGAAGTCGGGAGAGGGTTTAATCCCAGCGGAGCCACGGCTTCACGATATAGGCAAATTTTTTCGTTAACTCAATAAGAGAATTGTAGAGCCTAGAAGATAGGCAAGGTTGAGCGGTTCGAATTGGAGCCTTTTACAGCATCCCCGCGTCATCGTGCAAGAGGTAGCGCGTGAGGAGCGGACTCGATATGGCTTCGTGCTGCGCGACCAGCCAACTCGTGTGCAATTCCGCGTTGGGCCGCGACCAGACCTCCTGGTGCAGATCGTAAACCGCTTCAGCATCCCACAACAGGCGAAGGCGTTCGCGCGGTGTGAGGGCATGCGGACCTTCGCGCAGAAGATGCTCGGCCCGCCGAACATCCGCAGGATCGGGTTCGTCCTCAACGTCGGACTCACGCAGCCGCACCAGCGAGAGATGAACGGCTTGAACATACGGGCAGACGAGCGCCTGAGTCCACGTCGGCGACACGGTCTTGCCCTCGTCGGGCGACGCTTCCAAGCCGTCCAATTCCGTGGGAGAAACGACCTCGTCGGGGGTGAGGAAGAGACCAACTTTTCGACAGGCCAAGCCGATGGAAGGTGAGCTGGTGACCCACGCGAGAACAGGGGCAAGAATCCATCCGGCAAAAATTGGTGTGAGCCAAAGCGAGAAATTGCCGAGGTACAGAACGGCGATGGTCTGGGCCAGCAATCCGAGGCAACTAATCCAGCCATATAGCACCAAACAATGTGTAAAATCTAATGCAGCATCAGCACGGTTCTGCGCATTCCATCGAATCTGAAGCCCCAAAAACGTAAGAACCACAAACATGGTGTGAAAGAGCATCAACACTGGCGCGAGGAGCATCGAAAGTAGATTTTCCAGCAAGGCGCTTGCGATAAGGCGGACACCACCGCCGTAGTTTTTTCGTTCCGCCATAGCTCGAACCAAGCCAAGGATTCGCGGCGCAAAGAGCAGCCCCAACGTGAGGCAAAACAGGATTTCCGTGAATTTGGACGAGCTTGATCCGAGATCCGCCGGGCCGGCGGAAAGCGTGAGAAACTGGACGCGCTGGTACGTGCTGAAGGCGCTGGCGATGAGGAAGACCAGCCAAATGGGCGAGCAGAGATACGCCATCAGCCCAATGAGAATCTGCAGACGACTGCCGAGATCGATGCCGCGCGCGAAGAGAAACCAGAAATGCTGCAGGTTGCCCGCGCACCAACGGCGGTCCCGCGTGAGCATGTCGCTAAGGTTGGGCGGCCCTTCCTCCCAACTACCGGGCTCCTCGTAGGCGATCCAGACCTCGTAGCCGGCGCGGCGCATCAAGGCGGCCTCCACCGTGTCGTGGCTGAGCACGTGGCGGCGGCTCTTGTCCGGCACCGGCAGGAACGGGAGCCCGCAGTGCGCAATGAAGGGCGCCACGCGGATGATCGCGTTGTGGCCCCAGTATGAGCCCGAGGACATCTGCGCCATGCTGCAACCCTGCGAGAAAAGCGCGCCGTACGCGCGGCTGGAGAATTGCAGCACGCGGCGAAAAAGTGAGGCGCCCAACACCATGTAGGGCTGCGTCTGCAGGATGCCCACTTCCGGGTTGGCTTCCATGGCTCGGACAAGCCGCACCATGGTGGGACCGGCCATCACGCTGTCGGCATCGAGCACGATCATGTACCGGTAGCGCTTGCCCCAGCGCCGGCAGAAGTCGGCCACGTTGCCGCTCTTGCCGTTGATGGCGTGGCGGCGCTTGCGGTAAAAGATTTTGCCGAAGGCGTTGAAGCGCCGGCAGAGCGAGAGCCAGGCGCATTCCTCCTCCACCCAGCAGTCGGCGCTGTTGGAATCGCTGCAGAGATAGAAATCGAAATGCTCGAGCTGGCCGGTCTTTTCCAGGCTCTGCCACATGTTGGCGATGCCAGCGCTGACGCGCGCGACGTTCTCGTTGTAGACCGGCACGACGATGGCCGTGGCGGCGAGCGGCTGCTCGCTTTCCTTCTCGCGCCAGTTCCGGCGCATGACGTGCCGGGGATCGCCGCCCCGCAGCCAGTCGAAGAAGCCGAGCAGCGCGAGCACGAAGCCGATGGCGATCATGCCGAAGAGCGCCGGGAAAAGCGTGATGACTACATAGTCCCAGCCGAAGACGGGCACGCCGCGATAGCTCTTCAGCAGCACGACGAACGCCGCCGCAGTGAGGAAGACCGACAGGCCGACGAAGATGGTGCGGCGCGCGATGGCGTAGGGGTTGGCGTTGGGCGTGCTCATAGATATTCCGACAGCCACCAGTAGGCGATTCCGTAGACGCCCATCCAGAAAAGCACCGCAGCGCCGACCGTCTTCGTGTCCCAGCGATGCCAGGTCTGGCGCGCGAACTCGAGCATGGGTCCGTAATCGAGATGGCGCGGTGTCATGCTCGAGACGGTGAGGTCGGGGCCGGTGACGACGAGCGTGCGGCGCAGGTCCTCGCGCGCTTCCAGCGGCAACTCGTCGCGCAGGAAAAATTCCGGCTGCTTTTGCGGCATGCGGCTGAGGAGGAGCGCGACGGTTCCGCTGGTGAGCGCCTGCGGCGAGGGCGCCGCCTCGCCGGTCAGCGTGCCAGCCAGCCAGCGGCTGAGGGTCGATTGCGCATGGCGCAGCGTGATGGTGGTGGGATCAAGGGCGGGAGCGGCCTGCCGCAATGCGCGCGCCTCGTCGAGCAATCGCAGGGTCAGCCGCTCCAACAGCACCTGGTCGCCAAGCGCGAAGGTCTCCAGGTAGTCGTGCAGCCGCGCATGCGCCTGGTTCCACGCTTCGATATTGGCGGCGGGATTCATTTTCCAGGAGCGGCGGGATGCCAGGTGTAGGTCCACGTCTCGGTCAGGGGGCGGCCGTGCTCGCGCAGCGTGAGATGCAGTTCGGCCGGCACGTTGACCTTGGCCGGCACGATGGTGAAGGTGACGCGCCACGACTTGTCGTAATCGTTTTTCTCCACGCCGGATTCTCGAACGATGCCCGCCGTGCAGGCCAGGTCGATGTCGGGTTTGTGGTCCGGCGCGATGTCCTCGATGCCGTCACCCGCAAAATCGACGAGGAACTGCACGGGCGTGGTGGTGGAAGCGGGCGGAGGTGGAGGCGGCTTCGGTGCGGGAGCGGCGGCCGCCTTGCCCTTCGCGCTGGTAGACTTCAACGCGGGCGCGACCGGCGGGGGCATCGGCTCGCCCGCGGTGGCCACGGGCGGAGGCGGCGCGGGATCGTTGATGAGTGTCTGCGTCGCGTAGGCCAACGGCGGCCGGTTCGCGTCGTTCATATAGAAATCGATGGTGTAGGAAAAATCGAGCCGCTCGCCCGCCTTGGGCGTGTGATCGGGATGCCAATAGAGAACGACGTTGTCGGTGTTCGGATTATTCGTCACCAGCTGGTTGAGCTGCACCACGCCCCTGCCCCACGAGCCCCGCGGCGTCACCCACGCGCTGGGCCGCAGGTTGTAGTTCATGGCCAAGTCCTGATAGTGCGCGAAATCGCGATCCCGCTGGACCAGGCCGAAGCCGTGCGGATTTTCATCCGCGAAACTATAAACCTGGCGGAAGGGCCACTGCTCGAGCGGGCGCCACGTCCAATCGCCCTTGCCGGTGTTGAGCAGGACGCCGTCGGAATCGTGAATCT
The DNA here is from genome assembly GCA_903970275.1 of Betaproteobacteria bacterium. Lineage (GTDB taxonomy): Bacteria > Verrucomicrobiota > Verrucomicrobiia > Methylacidiphilales > UBA1321 > JABDGH01. Next base: position 24,384 of record CAJCIA010000247.1, on the reverse strand, counting down.
CGGGATGCGAGGTGTTGCCGAAGTGGTTCTTCGCATTCTCGCCGTACTCGTACATGCTGGAAAACGGCGCAACGCCGAGATTCGGCACGGCCTTGCGAAAGAAGAGCGTGGCGTGCACATCCACCGACGTCTGCGCGCCGGGCCGCAGCGTGAACTCGTAGGCGCCGGAGACGCTGGGGCTTTCCAGCAGTGCATCGAGGACCATGGCCGTCGCGCCCGGCGTGGGTTGATACAGCCACCAGGCGGTGAACTGCGGAAACTCCTCCTGCCCTTCCGAGATGGCGTTGATGGCCAGCGCGCGGGCGGAGAGGCCATAAACCTGATTCCGCGCCAGCACGCGGAAGTAACTTGCACCCTTGACGGAAAAGAAGCCGTCCAGCGGCGACGACGGGTCGCTCTTTGGCGCCATGTGCGGGTAGCGGATGTAGAAGCCGCCGTAGCCGACGGCGGCCGGCAGCGGCGGATTGATCGGCACATCGAAATGGAAGAAGCCGTTCGAGTAGGCCAGCGGCTGAGCGCCGTGGCGATCGACCAGATTGATCTGCGGGGAGGTGTGCTGGTCGTTGCTGAGCGGAAAAAAATCGACCTGGAAGGGCAGCCCGCGATTGCGCCAAAGCCGGTACCGATCGTTCCAGAAAACGCCCAGCTCCTGCGCGGGCGTGAGCTTCTTCAGGCCGGGCGGCAGCACGTCGGGCAGCGGCTGGAATTTCAACGCGGCCTGCTGTTGCGCCAGCACCTGCACATCGGCGAAGCTGAACTTGGCCCGCGGCGTGCCGCGAAAGGTGAGATAAAGCGCCAGCGCGGTGAGCAGGGCAAGAACGAGGTGCAGGCGCATGGGCGTGGCGGGCCGCGCCTGGAAACATCATCGTCCCGCGCGCGACACGCCCTACGAATGCCTTGCCCCGGAGGATTTGCAAGGCGGCAGCACCCTTACCGCGGCATAAGTTTTCCACCGCATGCCCGCGCCGGTAAGTTTTCCGCCGTTCGTTCCGATAGAGCGGAGAGTGATGCAACGCCAGCTCAAGCGCCTCCTGCACAACCTGGTGCCCCGCTGGCTGGCCCACCGCATCCGCGACCGGATTGAAAACCGGCTCAACGCCGGCCCGGTCATCCCCATTACGACGCAGCGGATCGCCAACTCGCTGCGCTGCCAAGTGGGGGCTCACTACGCCTTCTTCACGCCGATCGATTGCGAACGTGAGCTCGATTTTCACACGCACACCCAGGAGGGCCGCGCGGAGCTTTCCGGCATCGCGACCGCGGCGCTGCGCGGCGGCACGCTCTTCGACATCGGCGCACATGCCGGGCTGATCTCGACGATCTTCTGTGCGGCGCGGCCGGAGAATGCGGTCTTCAGCTTCGAGCCCTCGCCCATCTCGCAAAAGCGGCTGGCCGCCATCCGCGACCTGAACGAATTCGGCTCGCGCATGCACATCGAGCCGGTGGCGATCGGCCGCGCGCACGCCAAGCTGGAGATGCTGGTTGATCCCGGCGGCGGCTACGTGCAGGTGCAGCACTTCGCCCATTCCATGTGGGACGCGCCGCAAAAAATCGAGGTGAGCGTGGAAAGCATTCCGGAAGCTTCCGCGCGGCTGGGCATCATTCCCGATTACATCAAGCTCGACATTGAGAGCTACGAGTACGAGGCGATCGAGGGCGCGCACGATTTCCTGGCCGAGCATCGGCCGGAGCTCTTCATCGAGCTGCACCTGAATTATCTGGAGGAACGCCAGCTGGCGCCGCGCACCTTCGTGGATACGTTGACGGCCTGCGGCTACCACTTCTTCACCTACGGCGGCGCGCCGCTCAAGCCCAGCGCGCTCTATGACAGCCCGCTGCAGGGGATCCGATTTGTGGCGCGAGGGTAGTGCTTTATTTTCGCGACGCACGTCACCATCCGGTAGCCGTCCACCTCCACGCGCCGGACTGCATGAGGAAGCGCTTTTCTTTAATTTCCGTCGCCCGGAGGTCGACAGCTACCAAATTTCGAGCGAGCGCAAATGCTCCGTGGTAGCCGGCGCTCTCCGAGCGCCAGAGGGAGCGCAGCGACCGGAATGCCTTCCTGCCTACTTCATCCCCTCCAAAAAACTCAGCTCTCCGTCCCGCAGCGAGCGGTAATAACACGTGCGTCGCGTCTTCCCCTCCGCATCCTTGGTGTGGCAGACGCCGCCGCCGACCATGCGCACCAGATAGAGCAGCGAGTTCTGCTCGCAGTTCACGCGGACGTCCACGAGCTTCAGCGTGTCGCCGGAGGTCGCGCCCTTGATCCAAAGCTCATTGCGCGATGTGCTCCAGAAGGTCGCCGTGCCGGTCTTGAGCGAATGCTCGAGCGCCTCGCGGTTGGCGTAGGCCACGACCAGCACCTCGCGCGAATCGGCATCCTGCACCACCACGGGCAGGACCGGCGACGCGGCCTGGGCCACCTTCTGCAGCTTGGAAAAATCCAGCTCCAGCGCGCTGCCTTCCTCGAGCTCTTTCATTCGTCAAAAATGCCGCCGATCAGTGCAACCGCAAGTCTGGCGATCCGTAGCCGTCGACCTCCGGGGCGACGGAGTTGCCTTTGCACCAAGCGCGAATAGCCTTCGGTTTTCGAGCGCAGGGCGCGAAAGACACCCGCGCGTCCAAAATGGCGTAATCGGGAAACTTAGCGCGCGTTCGGCTCCGTCGCCCGGAGGCCGACGGCTACCGACTGAACCTAAAAAACTCCCGCGCCGTCGCCGTGGTGCGCTCGGCGATTTCCTCTACGCGCGTGCCGCGCAGTTCCGCGATCTTCTCGGCCACGCGGCGGGTATGCGCAGGCTCACAACGTTTGCCGCGATCCGGCGCGGGCGCGAGGTAGGGGCAGTCGGTCTCGACCATGAACTTGTCCGCCGCGACTTCCTGCGCGGTGGCCTGCACCTGCCGCGCATTCTTGAACGTGACGATGCCGGTGAAGGACACGAGATGCCCAAGCGCGATGACCTCGCGCGCCTGCTCGAGCGTGCCGCCGAAACAGTGGAAGACGCAGCGGACGCGACCTGTGTAGGCGTACAAAATGGCCAGCGTGTCTTCCCACGAATCGCGCTGATGAATCACGGCGTTGAGGCCCAGCTCCACCGCCAGATCAAGCTGCGCGGCGAACAGCTCGGCCTGTCGCTGCTTGTTCGCGATGATGGCCGCCGCGTCCTCCGGCAGGTGATGATAATCGAGCCCGATCTCGCCCAGCGCCACCACGCGGGTTGACTGCGCCAGCTCGCGCAGCCGCGCGACGGCATCGTCGGGCGCCTCGTCCGCGTCGCACGGATGAATGCCCACCGTGGCCCAGATGTTCGGAAAATTCTCCGCCAGTTCCACCGCGCGCGTGCTCGATTCGATCTTCGTCCCGATGGAGATGATTTCCGTCACGCCGACCTCCGCGGCGCGCGAGATGATCTCCGCGCGATCCGGATCGAAGTCCGGATAATCGAGATGCGCGTGAGTGTCGATGAGCATGCCAAAGGACTCAATTACCACATTACCAACTTATCCAAATGGAAGCAGGGGTCCCATTTGAATCGACTAGTTTGGTCAGACAGACCGGCCGCCCAGGCGTGGGCTCACGCCTTAAACGTGACCAGCGGATGCCCCGTCATCTCCGGCGGCTGCGGGATGCCCATGAGCGCGAGTATCGTGGGCGCGACGTCGGCCAGGATGCCGTCCTGCAGTTGCGCCTTCTCGTGGTTGGGGCCGGCGTAGATGAACTGCACCAGGTTGGTGGTGTGCGCCGTGTTGGGCGTGCCGTCCTCGTTGATCATCCGCTCGCAGTTGCCGTGATCGGCGGTGATGAGGCAGCCGCCGCCGAGCGCAAGCACCTTTTCCACCACACGCTGCAGGCAGGCGTCGATCGTCTCGACCGCCTTGATCGCCGCTTCCAGCACGCCGGTGTGGCCGACCATGTCCGGGTTCGCGAAATTGAGGATGAGCAGGTCGTACATCCCGGTGTTGAGGCGCGTGATCACCTCGTCGGTGAGTTGCGGCGCGCTCATTTCCGGCTGCAAGTCGTAGGTGGCCACCTTGGGCGAGGGAGCCATCTCGCGATCCTCGTTCGGATTTGCCTTCTCGATGCCGCCGTTGAAGAAGTAGGTCACGTGCGGGTACTTCTCCGTCTCCGCCATGCGTAACTGGTGCCGGCCCGCGGCGGCGACAACCTCGCCGAGCAGGTTGTCCATCGTTTGCGGCGGGAACATGACGGGCGCCTGGAAGGTCGCGTCGTACTGCGTCAGGCACAGGTAGCTGACCTTCGGGAAATAGGGCCGCGTGAAGCCCTTGAAGTCCGCCTGCAGGACCACTTCGCTCAGCTGTCGCGCGCGGTCGCCGCGGAAGTTGAAGAAGAGAATGCCGTCGCCGTCGGCGATCAGCGGCCGCGGCTCCTTCACGCAAACCAGCGCGGGCATGAATTCGTCGGTCTTCTTCACGCCGTACTGGTCGTGCACGGCCTGCACCACGTTGTCGGTGTAAGTCCCCTCGCCGAGAAAAATGAGCTTGTATGCCTGCTCGACTCGCTCCCAGCGATTGTCGCGATCCATGGCGAAGTAGCGGCCGATCACGGTGGCGATCTGCCCCACGCCGATCTCCTTCAGCTTCGCTTGCAACGCGGTGAGATAATGCTCGCCGCCGTTGGGCGAGGTGTCGCGGCCGTCGAGGAAGCAGTGGACGAAAATCCTGGTCAGCCCCGCCGCCTTAGCCGCGGCCACGAGCGCGTAAAGATGCTCCTGATGCGAATGGACGCCGCCGTCGGAGAGCAGCCCCCAGAGGTGCAGCGCCCCGCCGCGCGCCTTCAGCTCGTCGAAGAATTTCACCAGCTGCTCGTTCGTCGCCAGCGTGCCGTCGGCGATCGCCTTGTTGATGCGCGTGAGCTCCTGGTAAACCACGCGGCCGGCGCCGAGGTTCAGGTGGCCGACCTCGCTGTTGCCCATCTGCCCGGCAGGCAGTCCCACGTCCTCGCCCGAGGCGCTGAGTCGGCTTTGCGGGTAAGTCTTATAGAGCTGCTCGTGAAAAGGCAGCTTGGCCAGCAGCGGTGCGTTGCCCTCCGCCTCCGCCGCGGCCTGGCCGCGCGGACTGATGCCCCATCCATCCCGGATGATCAACGCCACAGGTTTCATCGTCTTCGAAACTAGCCGCCGCGCGAGGCGAGGCAAGCGCGCGCCTTAACGTGGGGGAGATGATCAAGGCGCGCTGGTTGGATATTGGATCTGCGGTTCGAGCCCTGCCATCACGCCGCTGTCTTGCGCAGGCGATAGGCGACGTAAGCGCGCCGCGTCAGGAAGGCGACGCCGAAGCCGGCCGCGAGCCACGGCGCGAGGAATGCGGCGAGCACGCCGATCGTTTCCACGCTGTGCAAGAAGGCGGTGACGCCGCCGCCGAACAAGTGTCGCATGGTCGGCCAGAAGCCGCGATTTTCCGCCACGATCGCCGGTTCGTCATGGAGCGTGAGGCTGATTTCCGCGGGCGCGTTTGGATCGGTGCTGTTGGGGCCGGGAACATCGTTGCGCTGGATGGCGAGCGATTCGATTTTGCCGAGCTTTTCCAGATCGGCGGTGAAGCCCGCGGCCTGCGCCAGCGGCAGGCGGAAGGTGAGCGCGGCTTGCTCGACGCCGTCGGGCGAGCGGTTGAAGGTTGAGCTGGTGACGGTAACGCCCGCCTTGAGCGCATCCCCCTTCACCTGCTGCGCCTGCACATCGACGTTGCCGGTGGAGATGACGGCCAGTTGCGTGGCTTGGCGCGGCGGTTCGTTCTCGAAGCTGGCCGCCGCGACGTTGTGTAGGCGCAGGTCGATTTCCGCGGGGGCGTTGGCGTCGGCCGCGGCCTGGCCCGGCTGATCGTCGCGATGCACGGCGAGCGACTCGACCCGGCCCAGTTTTTCCAGCACGGGCATGAAGTCGCCAACCTTGGCGAGCGGCAGGCGGAAGGTGAGCGTCGCGGTCTCCGTGCCGTCGGTCTCGCGCTCGAAGCTGGAGGCGGTGACGGCCGCGCCGCTCGCCGCCGCGCCATCCTTGAGCTGCTGGGCTTGCGTGTCGATATCGGCGGTGGACGCAATCGCGAGCTGCGTTTGCTGGCGGGGCGACTCGTCGTCAGCGTGGATGGTGAGCTGCACCTGCGCGCGGTCCTTGTCCGTGCGCGTCTCGTCCGCGGGCTCGTCCGAATCGCCGCCGTCGTTGGCCACGCGGTTGGTCGTGCGCGTGAAATTATCCACACGTCCGAGGCCCTTCACCTTCGCGAGGAACGCGTCCACCTGCTCTGGCGGAACGGAGAACGCCAGCGTTGCGTTCATGGTGCTGTCAGACTCGTGCTCAAGATCGGCGTTGAGAATCTGCGCCTTGTAGGTATCGGCCGCGGCCTTGGCCTGCGAGAAGGCGGCTTCCACGTCATGGACGAAAAGCGCGAACTGGTCGTGTTCCTGGAGCAGGTAGGCGGCGGCCTTGTTCAGGTCCTTTTCCGCGACGGAGATCGTCACGGTAGCGTACTGCACCTGGAAGTCGTAGAGCTTGAGCTGCCCCTGCATCTGCTCGATGTCGCCCCGCACGCGGCCCAGCTCGCGCTCGACTTGCAGGAGTTCGGAAACCTTGCCGTTGTCGCGCTTGAGCAGTTCCTGCAACTGCGTCTCCATGCGGCGCGAATTGTCCAGCCGCGCCTCCGTGTCGTAGTAGTCCTTCGTCACATCCTCCGTGCTGACCGACTGATTCTTGAGCGTGCCCAGCTCGCGCAACTTGAGCAGAAAGGCGTCCAGCTTGTCCGGCGCGACCTTGGCGATGACGGCGCCTTGCAGCTTGCCGTTGCCGCCGCGCTGCGAGTTGCTGCTGTCGAGATATCCGCCATCCGCCTTGGCCAAGTCGGTGATGGTGTCGACGGTGGGTTGGTAGGCTTTCACCTCCAGGTCCAGCGTGGCGTCGCGGATGAGTTTGCGGGTGAGTTGCGGGGCGGCGGCGAGAGCGGAAGCAGCATTCGCCGATTGAACGGCTGTGCCGCGAGGAGCTGCCGGAGCATTTTCGGAAACGCCAGCAAACTGATAAGTACGGCTAGCATCGACGTAGCCACTCAGCGTGACGCCTTTCTTTTCCTGGTCCTGATAGGCCATGTCCGGCTGTTGAATGACGCGCTTGAGATCGTTGCCAGATTTCAATTTTGTTGCACCCGAAAGAGCGTTAATGGGTGCGGTGGTCGCCGGCGCCTCGCGCGTCGCAGCGGGGGCCGCAGCTACCGCGAGCTCGTTTTTATCCACCGCGTCATCTGCGGTCACCGGAGCAGCTACCGGCATCAATGGCGGCGCAGAGACGGGCGCAGGCATGGCGTAGGAAGAAACCTCGCTTTGCGTTTGGGTAATAAAAGCAGGGCAAGGTTTTATCGCATTGATCGCAAGGTCAGAGGTCGGCGGAGCCGTGACCGAAACGGGAGGAACCTTGAGGTCCATAACCACGGATTGCTCACCGCTTTTCGTCACTAAACGAGTGTCGTTCTCCGTTGGAGTTGGTTGGCTCCACGTCTGCTCTATTCGACGCAGTCCATCGGCATTTGCATTCGTGCCAGCCGTGGAGGCGAATTGAAGCTTTGCCGCTTCACTCTTTTCGAAAACCTTCGCTGCAGAAGCATTATAGGGATCATCAGTCAGAACCTTTTTTGCGGCGGCTATCGCCTGATCATATTGTCCCGTGCGGTAGTATAGATCAGCCTTCGTAATCAACCCGCCATTTGCGATCTGCAGCTGGTCCTGAGCGGGGACCTGCGACCGTGCCGAATTGATCTCCTTAGTTAGAGGCACAAAGCCAATGCCCGCAAAAATCAGAATGACCGCGGCAGCTGTGACATAAGCCGTCCACGAGGGACGCCGCGCCATCGCCACCAGTCCGCGCCACAAGAAGAGCGCGCTTCCCCACGCCGTCTCGCGTTGGGATTTCTCGCGCACCTTGCGACGGACGCCGGAAATCATCCGGTCTTCGAAGTTCGGATCGGGCTTCACCTCGCGGTGATTTTTTTCGAGCAGGTCGTGCATGGTCTGGATCTCCTGGTGGGCCGCGCGGGCGGCGGGGTCGTGCTGCAGCAGCGCATCGAGTTCGACGCGCTGGGCCGCGGTCAGCTCGCCGTGGACGGCGGCGGCCAGCAGCTCGTCGAGTGGGTCGTGCGGGGTGGGCGAAGTGGGTTTCATGGTCGTTCCTCCAGCAGGGCGGGCATGCGGCGCAGCGCGCCGAGGCCGCGGCCGAGCAGGCCGCGCAAGGCGCCGTCGGTCACGCCCATGGTTTGCGCGATAGCGCGGTAATCGAGGCCCTCGAGGTAGCGGAGCGTGAGCGCCGTGCGGTGCTCCTCCGGCAGCGAGCCGAGCGCGCGGCGCAGGCGCGCATGGTACTCGCGCTTTTGCAAATCGGCGCCGGGGCGCGCGACGCCGTGGTCCGGCAACGCGTGGAAGGTCTCCTCCGTGGCCTGCGGCTTGCGGCGGCGCAGCCGGTCGCGCGCGGCGTTGCGCGCCACGGTCATGAGCCAGGCGGGCACGTTGTTCGCATCGCGCGTGCGGCCCTGATGCAGCTTGAGAAAGGTGTCCTGCACGACGTCCTCGGCCTCCGCCACATCTTGGACGATGGCGAAGGCAATGGCGTAAAGGCGGCGGCCGTAGGCGCGGATGAGCGTCTCAAATGCGGCCTCGTCGCCGGCCAGCGCGGCGGCGCAGGTGGCGCGGTCCGGCAGCGATGTGCCGACGACATCCTGGGCAGGCTCACGCGCGGACACGAGGGTCATGCTAGTGAAACGCGCGAGTAGGGCGATCCGCGCGAAAAAGTTGGTTTGGGCGGGGCGGCTTGCGCTCAAGGCGTGGGTCGGTCGAGCGGTTGGCCTCGGTGGTAGCCGGCGCTGTCCCCAGTGCCGGAGCGAGCGAAGCGAGCGGAATGAAAGGACGAAACGCTTCGATACGTACATTTCCCCTCCGTGCGACTGCATTCCGGCCGCTGCTACGGCCTCCGGCGCTGGGGACAGCGCCGGCTACCACGGAGCGTGGTCGCTTAGCAGCATCGCGTGATGGGGTCGGCTACCGCGGGCGCACGCTCTCGCGCGCGGCGAGTGCGACGGCTTCCAGCACGTGGACGGGAGCGGCGGGCTGCAGCCAGGCGAGCGCGATCTGGCGCGAGGCGCGCTCCGGGCCGAGCGGGCGGAACTGGACGTTGCGGTGCCGCAGCGTGGCGCGCGACGAGGCGGGAACGAGCGAGAGGCCCAGCCGCGCCTCCACCAGTCCGAGGACGGTGTCCAGCTGCGCACTTTGGATGGCGATGCGCGGGGCGTAGCCCGCCCGCCGGCACAGGGCCAGCGCCTGGCCGCGCAGGCAGTGCGCGTCGCCCAGCAGGATCATCGCCTCGCCGCGCAGGTCGGCCAGCTTCACGCGCCGGCGCGAGGCCAGCCGATGATCGCGCGGAAGGGCGAGCAGGAACTCATCGTCGAAAAGTGGCCGCACGTGCAGCGGCTGGGTCGAGTCGACAGGCGGGCTGATGACGATGGCGTCGAGCTCGCCGCGGCCCAGGCCGGCTAGCAGGGCCTGCGTTGGATTCTCGCTGATCTCGAAGACCAGTTCCGGGTGCTTGCGGCGGCAGCGAATGAGCAGGCGCGGAAGGAGATACGGCGCCACGGTGGGGATGACGCCGAGGCGCACGCGGCCGGAGACGCTGCGCACGAGCGACGACGCTTCCGCCCGCGCTGTCTCCACCGAGCCGAGGATGGCGCGGGCGTGGCCGCGCATGCGCTCGCCCAGGGCGGTAAGCTGCGCGCCCGCACGACCGCGGCGCAGAAGCGGCCCGCCCATCTCGCGTTCCAACTTGGCGATCTGATGGCTGAGCGTGGGCTGGGTGACGTGGCACTCCTCCGCCGCCCGGGTGAAGTTGCGCGTGCGCGCCACCGCCTCGAGGTAGCGCAGCTGGTGGAGTTCCATAGATGCTGTCTATGGTAGGCATATCGATAAAAGATTTCAATCATGGCCGTATCAGGACTAAGCTGACCGCCTATGAGCCATATGACGACCACCGGCGGCAATCCGATTGCCGACAATCAGAACTCTCTTTCCGCTGGTCCGCGCGGTCCCTTGCTGCTCCAGGATTATCAGTTGCTCGAGAAGCTGGCCCATCAGAACCGCGAGCGCGTGCCGGAGCGCACGGTGCACGCCAAGGGTTCCGGCGCCTACGGCACCTTCACCGTCACGCATGATATCACGCGCTTCACCAAGGCGAGCATCTTCGCGCAGGTCGGAAAGCAGACGCTGGCGTTGCTGCGCTTTTCCACCGTGGCGGGCGAGCGCGGCGCGGCCGATGCGGAGCGCGACGTGCGTGGTTTTGCGCTCAAGTTCTACACCGACCAGGGCAACTGGGACCTCGTGGGCAACAACACGCCGGTCTTCTTCGTGCGCGATCCTCTCAAGTTTCCCGACTTCATCCACACGCAGAAGCGCCATCCGCGAACCAACCTGCGCAGCCCGGCGGCGATGTGGGATTTCTGGTCGCTCTCGCCCGAGAGCCTGCACCAAGTGACCATTCTGTTTTCCGACCGCGGGCTGCCGAAGAGCTATCGCCACGTGAACGGCTACGGCTCGCACACCTACAGCTTCCTCAACGCCAGGAACGAGCGCTTCTGGGTGAAGTTCCACTTCAAGACGATGCAGGGCATCCAAACGATGACGAACGCGGAGGGCGAGGCGCTGATCGCGAAGGATCGCGAGAGCTCTCAGCGCGATCTCTATGAGGCGATCGACAACGGCGACTTCCCGAAGTGGAAGGTGCAGGTGCAGGTCATGCCCGAGTTGGACGCGGACACCTATCCGATCCATCCCTTCGACATCACCAAGGTGTGGCCGCACAAGGATTACCCGTGCCTCGACGTCGGCATTCTCGAGCTGAATCGCAACCCGGAGAATTATTTTGCGGAGATCGAGCAGTCGGCCTTCAGCCCGTCGAACATTGTCCCGGGCATCAGCTTTTCGCCGGACAAGATGCTGCAGGCGCGCATCTTTTCCTACGCCGACGCGCACCGCTACCGCGTGGGTACCTGGTATGAGAAGCTGCCGGTGAACGCGCCGAAGTCGGCTGTGCGCACCTACCACCTGGACGGCCAGATGGTGTTCGATTCGCCCAAGGGCACCGATGCCTACTACGAGCCGAACAGCTTCGGCGGGCCGGTGCAGGACAGCGCGTTCGCCGAGCCGCCGCTGCGGATCAAGGGCGACGTGGACCGGTTCAATCACCGCGACGGCAACGACGATTACAAGCAGCCGGGCGATCTCTTCCGGCTCATGTCGGACAGCCAGAAGGAGCAGCTCTTCCACAACATCGCGGCGACGATGGAAGGCATTCCGCAGAACATCATCGACCGGCAGCTGGCCCATTTTGCCAAGGCCGACCCGGCTTACGCGGAAGGCGTGAAGCAGGCGCTCGCGAAACATCCGGAGTTTGAGGGCGTGGGCCGCGGTGAGCCTGACCCGAAACTCGAGCCGGTGGGCGCCCGATGAGTGACGCGCCCGCCATCACCGAAGCCGAGGAGCGCCGCTACGCCGAGCTGCAGGTGGCGGCGCTCGGCTTTGCGCGCGCGGGCGACACGGCCCCCCTCGAGTCGATGGTGCAGGCGGGCCTGCCGGTAAATCTGGCGGACACGGATCGCAACACGCTGCTCATGCTGGCGTGCTACCACGGCAACACGGAGACAGCGCGCATGCTGCTGGCGCGCGGCGCGGACGTGGATCGCCGCAACTCGCGCAACCAGACGCCGCTGGGCGGGGTGGCCTTCAAGGGCTTTCCGGACATCGCGCGGCTGCTGCTGGAGCACGGCGCGGACGTCGAGGCCGATAACGGCAACGGCATGACCCCGCTGATGTTCGCCGAAATGTTTGGGCGGACGGAGGTGGCGGTGGTGCTGCGCCAGGCAGGAGCGGACGGTCGCACGCGTAATCGCTACGGGCTCAGTGCGAAGTTTCTGGGACGAACGGCGTTTCTCTGGCGCGGGCTGCTGCGGTTGGCCAAGCGGTAGGGGCGTCGGAACGACGCGAGCTACTGGCCACCTTTTCCCCTCCGTGGCAGGCGGCGCTTCTCCGAGCGCCGGAGCGGGCAACGCGAGCGGACCGAAAGGCGAGAATCGCTCGCAATTGAGACATCACGTCGTCACTCGACTGCATTCCGGTCGCTACGCTCCCTCCGGCGCTCGGAGAGTGCCGGCTACCTCGGAGGTTGTGCAGAGCCGCTGCGTCTCAAACGAAGCGTCACCGCCCGGCGGGCGGCAGGTCGGTCGCGGACGGATCGTTCGACGTGGCTTTTGCCGCGGCACCGGGATCGCCCACCAGCGGCGGCGCGGAATCGGGCGGGGGCGGACCCGGTGACCCGGAGTCGGCCGAGGCCGCTGTCACGTCCGGCGAAGGAACCGTCTGGCGGCTATCGCCCTGCTGAGGCTGGGAAAGCCGGTCCTGCTCCACCTGCTGGTCCGCCGAGGTGGGCGCCATCATCTTCTGGCCATGCTGCGTGTCGGAAAGCTTCTCGTGCGGCGCATTCGGATCCTGCTCCGTGCCGCCGGAGACAAAGACACTGCCGTCGTTGGTCTTGACCAGCAGCGGGCGCACGCGCATGCCGGAACCGTCATCCGCCATGGTCGACTTGAAGAGCCGCTGCGCAATCAGCTTCCCGTTTTCGTCCGCGCGCGTGTAGAGATACGTGCCCTGCGCCATGGGCTGCAGCACGTGCACGTTGCCCTGCGGATCGAAGTACATCGTTGGATCGACCGACGACACCAGCGGGCCCAGGGCGTAATTGGAATAGACCGTGTTCTCGGCGGGCGCCTCCACGCGCAGGTAGAGGCTGGTGTCCTGCGAATCGGGCGAAAAGCGGATCAGCGAGTAGTCGCGCTCCAGGGTGTCCACGATTCGCAGCGTGTGCTGCACGACATGCCCGCGCTCGACGGTGAAGGACACGGGATCGGTCACGATCTGCCCCGCGCCCGGCAGGTCGACCACGGCGGAAACGCGGTAGTTGCCTTCCGCGCGCATGGTGTAAAGCGGCGTGATGTTCACGCGCAGCGTCTTGGTCTCGCCCATCTTCAGCGTCATGGGGGCAAAGTTGCTTTCCCGCTCGGAATGCACGGGCAGGAAGGTGTGCTTCTCCCCCTCGCCCATGACCATGAAGCTGAGCCAGGGCCGGCCTTCGTCGTTATTCAGCTCGAGGTCGGTGTTGCCGATGTTGGTCAGGGTGACCACGACGTCGACGCGCTCGAAGAGCAGGAAATGGCTCCGGATCGTCTGCGCGGTCAGCTGGACCTGCGCGTGCAGTGCAACGGCGGCAGCGAAGAGGAAAATCGCCCCGAGCAGGCCACGCCGCATCATCGCGCGATGGTAAGGCGGCGATGATTGAAAACAAGACGAATTCCCGCTTTGTGCGTGAAATCCCCGCTCACCGGGACAAGCTGGCGGGATGTCCGCGACAGCGAAATTGCAGGTCACCATCCTCGGCTCCGGCACCTCGCAGGGCGTGCCCATGATTGGCTGCACCTGCCCCGTTTGCCGCTCGAGCGATCCGCGCGACAAGCGCACGCGCTCCTCCATCTTCCTGCGCACGCCCGAGGCCAACCTGCTGGTTGATACCACCCCCGAGCTGCGCGTGCAGGCGTTGCGCGAGGCGCTCGATCGCGTTGACGCCGTGCTCTTCACTCACGCGCATGCGGACCACATCATGGGCTTTGATGACCTGCGTCGCTTTTGCGACCTGCGCGGCGGCGCCTTGCCGATCTACGGCTCGCCCGAGACGCTGCAGGGCCTCGAGCGGATTTTTGGCTACGCCTTCAACCCGCGCAAGACGGTGCCGGGCTACGTGCACGTGACGGCGCACCCGGTCGTGGGACCCTTCGAGTTGGGTGGGCTGACCATCACACCCATGACCGTGCCGCATGGCGCGGTGCAAACGACCGGCTTCCTTTTCGCGCAGCACGGCCGCCGGCTGCTCGCCTACCTGAGCGATTGCCAAACGCTGCCGGCCGAGGCGGCGGAACTCATGCGCGGGGTTGAAGTCCTCATCATCGACGGACTCCGCGACCTGCCGCATCCCACACACCTCAATGTCCAGGGCGCGATCGAAGCCGCGCGCCTCATCGAGGCGAAGCAGACCTACCTGACCCACCAGACCCACGACAAAAAGCATGCCGACCGCGAACGCGACCTGCCGCCCGGCGTGGGCGTCGTCTACGACGGCATGCAGCTGGAGTTTGAGCTGAAATGAGCTTGGGCGCGCGGGGCGCAGGGCCGCGATGGCGCCCGCAGAAGTACAAAGACCCAGCCATCGCGGTGCAATCAGTCAGGTGGCCCGTCGACCTCCGGCCGACGGACGGCAAGCGAAAGCGCTTTCTCTAATGCGTCCGTCGCCCGGACGTCGATGGCTACCGCAAAACAGCTCTTGGCCGGGCTACAGAACTGAGTAGGCCCTAGCGCCGACCGCTGAGGAGCGAGGCGAGGCCGCCCTCGTAGAACTGCACGATGCGCGGCAGGTCGTCCTGGAAAGTCGGGTAGGAGGTGGCGATGCAGGCCGTGTCCTCGATCACCGTCTCGCCGCGGGCGAACAGGCCGAGGATGGCGCAGGCCATGGCGATGCGGTGATCACCCCGGCTGTTGACGCGCGCACCTTTGAGCGGCGAGCCGCCGTGCACGGTCATGCCGTCCTCGTGCTCCTCCACCTCGACACCGAAGGCGCGGAGATTGTGCGCCATCGCCTCGATGCGGTCGGTTTCCTTGACGCGCAGTTCGCGCGCATCGCGAATCTCCGTCTTGCCCTCGGCCACGGCGCCCGCCACGGCGATGACGGGAAGCTCGTCGATCACGTTGGCGATCATTTCACCCTCGATCCGGATGCCGCGCAGCTTCCGTCCGTTCACGTGCAGGATGCCCACCTGTTCCGCGGCGGAATCGGTGATCGTCTCGTGCAGGTGAGCGCCCATTTTCGACAGGACGCTCAGCAGGCCGGTGCGGGTCTTGTTCATGCCCAGGTTGGTGAGCGTGAGGCTGGCGCCGGGCAGCGCGGCCGCCGCGGTGATCCAAAAGGCGGCGGAGGAGAAATCGCCCGGCACGTGAAAATCGTGCGCGTGCAGGCGCGAGCCGCCGCGCACGCGGATGATGCGGCCTTTGCCGTCCGGGGTCGGGCTGATGACGGGCGGAACGTGGAAGTGGGCGAGCAGGCGCTCGGTGTGGTCGCGCGTGGCGGTCGGCTCCGTTACGCTCGTGGTGCCCTGCGCAAAGAGGCCGGCCAGCAGGATGCACGACTTCAGCTGCGCGCTGGCCACCGGCAGCGTGTAATCGATGCCGGTGAGCGGCCCGCCCTCGATCTCGAGCGGCGCGGTGTGCTTGTCGCCACGGCCCTCGATCCTGGCGCCCATCTGGCGCAGCGGATCGACAATGCGTTTCATCGGCCGGCTGGAAAGCGAGGCGTCGCCGATCAGCCGGCTCTTGAACGGTTGCGCCGCGAGCACGCCGGCGATCAGGCGCATCGCAGTGCCGGAGTTGCCGCACTCGATCGGCTCGAGCGGCGGCTGGAGCTTGCCCCCGGTGCCGTGCACGCGCAGCTCGGTCTCGGAGATCACCTCGATCATGCAACCCATGGCCTGCAACGCGCGCATGGTGCAGAGGCAATCCTCGCCCGGCAGGAAGCCGGTGATGCTGGTGGTGCCTTCGGCCAGCGCGGCAAAGAGCACAGCGCGGTGCGACAGGCTCTTGTCGCCCGGCACGGAAATCTCGCCATGGATGTGGCGCACCTGGCGGACGGAAAGGGTGGTAGTGGAACGGCTCATGAACGGGAAACGGGCGGCTTCTTGTCGATCAACTGCGAACGGGTACTCTGCGCCTGTTCGAGGAGTTTGAACAATTCGGATTTTGCGGCCGGCGTATCCTGGCGGAAAAGCCGCTCGATTTTCTCGAGCTGCGCGGCCCAGGCGGAGCACTGGCGGCCCAGCGCCTCGCGGTTGGCCCACAGGATCTCAATCCAGAGCTCCGGCGAGCCTGACGCCACGCGCGTGGTATCGCGAAAGCCCCCGCCCGCGAGCGGCAGGCTGGCCGGATTGGCGCTGGCGACGAGCAGCGCGGCCATGAGATGCGGGACATGGCTGATATCCGCCACGGCCTGGTCGTGCTCCTCCGGCGCGAGCGTGAAGACGCGGGCGCCGAGCGCACGCCAGAACTCGGTGGCCTTTGCCGCCGCACCGGGCGCCGTGGCGGGGGTGGGCGTGACGATGACCGCGGCGTTCTCAAAAAGGTCGGGCCGCGCGGCGATAAAGCCGCTCTGTTCGCTGCCGGCCATGGGATGACTGCCGACCCACCACGCGCGGCCCGCCAGCAGTGGCGCGAGAGCGGCATCCACGCTTCCCTTCACGCTGCCAACATCGGTGACCAGGGCGCCGGGCTTGAGCGCGTCGCGAAATTCCTGCACGAGCGCACCCATGGCCTCGATGGGAACGCAGAGCACGACGACATCCGCCTCGCGCACCGCTTCGCTCGGGTTGGTCGAAAGCTCGGCATCGATGCCCGCAATGCGAATCTCATCCAGCGCGCGCGGTGAACGCGCGTAGATGGTAAGGCGCTTGGCCAGACCGCGATCGGCCAGCGCCAGCGCGAGCGAGCCGCCGATCAGGCCAGGCCCCAGAATGGCCACCGTGCCGAAATTCATGAGGAAAGCTGCACGGGCTCGGGCGAAGGCTGCGGTGCCGGTGCCGGCTCGGGCGTATACGGCTCCGGCGCAGGATGGGAATCGGGTGCGGGCTCGGCGGGCGGTTCAGGCGTGGGACCGGGATCAGGCGGCGTGATCGGCTGCAGCGGCTGCGTCTCCGCCAAAGACGCGGAGGGCGAGTAGGCGGTGATCGCCCGCGTGATGGTAAAGGGGTTGGAGTTAGCGGCGTAGCCAGGCGCGGGCTCGGGCTCCTGCAACGCGCTTTCGAGGGGGCGGGGAATGGGGGCCGACCCGGGCCGCGTAAACGCGACAAGGCCCTCAAGCGCGGCCGGCAGCTCAGCCAGGAAGCGAGCGTTTTGCTCCGGCGTGCCGACGCTGACGCGGATGTATTCCGGCAGCCGGTAGCTGACCATCGAGCGAACGATGATCCCTTTTTTCATCAGGCGCTGGAAGACCTCGCCGCCATCGCCCACGTGCACGAGGACGAAGTTGGCGGCGGACGGCACATAGCGCAGTCCCATCTGCGCGAAGCTCGTTTCCAGCAGCGCGCGGCCTTCGTCGGTGATGGCCTTCGTGCGCTGTTGGTGCTCGACGTCGGCCAGCCCCGCGATGGCGCCGGCCTGCGCAATGGAGTTCGCGTTGAAGGGCTGGCGCGCGCGCTGGAGCAGGTCCGCGATCTCCGCCGAGGCCAGCCCGTAGCCGATGCGCAGCCCGGCCAGGCCTTGGATCTTCGAGAACGTGCGCATGAGCACCACGCGCTCACCCGCCCGGACGCGCGCGACGGTGTCGGGCGCATCGTCGAGAAATTCGTAGTAGGCCTCGTCGAGCACGGCGACGACATGCGAGGGCAACGCCCGCAGGAACTCGTCGAGCGCCGCGTTGGTCACACGCGTGCCGGTCGGGTTGTTTGGACTGGCCAGGAAGATGAGACGCGTCTGCGGCGTGATGGCGCGCAGCATGGCGGGCAGGTCGGGCGTGAAGTCGGCGTCCGGCACCTCGATCACGCGCACGCCGAAGAGCTGCGCCATGAGCGCGTAGACGGCAAAGGCGTTGCGCGCCGAGACGATCTCGTGGATGCCGGGCCGCGTGAAGGTGTGGAACAGCAGCTCGATGATCTCGTTGGAGCCGTTGCCCAGCACCACGTTCTCCCGCGCCAGGCCGAAGTGTTGCGCGATGGCATTACGCAAGTGGAAGCCGCCGCCGTCGGGATAGAAATGGGCCTTGGGCAACGCCTCGCGCATGGCCTCGACCGCGCGTGGCGAGGGCCCCAGCGGGTTCTCATTGGAGGCGAGCTTGATGATCGCGCCGGGGTCCAGACCCAGCTCGCGCGCGACATCGTCCACCGGCTTGCCCGGCTCGTAAGGAACCAGGTCGAGCAGCTCGCGATTGGCGATATCCCGGACGGAAAGCATCTCTGTATGATGCGGCAGGGGCAGGGCGTTGTCGAGAATCAGACGGACTTCGCCCGCTGCAGCCCGGGCGCCGTCCCGAAGGCGGAGGCACCCCGTCAGGATTTCAGAACGGGCGCCTGCTGCCTGGCGTAGAACACCACGCCGACCCGCTCGATATGAGCGCGAATTGGCTCATCGAGCCGCTCATTGGCGATGACCAAGCTAAAGGTGTAGGGGATCGGCGAGTCGTCCAGCGCGCCGTGAATACGATTAAGTGCGGTAGTCGTGACCCACACCACGCAGGGCCGAGTCGATGTCGGAGCCGGTTCGATGGGTGCCCTTTGCCCTAGAGCCAAACAAAATCGCCTCCTCGATTTCTGGATGACGCGCGAAGGTCTCGCGAATCATCGCGATGGTTTTCGCTCAAGCCGTATGAATCGCTCATCGCCGGCTGTTTTTTTCCAGTTCGAGGAACTCCGTCTCGAACTTTTGAAATGCGGGGACATAGACGTTCACGATCAGGCCCGCGATCTCGATCGCAATCTGCTTATGGTACGCGTGCGTACTGCGATTACGGCTCTCGATCATTTCCATCCAGACCTCTCCGTCGGTGATCAATTTGGCTTGGAATGCCTGCGGGTTGCGTCCTTCGAGCCATGCAAGGCGGTTTCGCCGCGTTCCTTTAGATAATCCCGGAGCGTGTTCCAGGCGAGCTCATGCGTGAACTCGAAGACCTGGATCAGGCCCTGTTTTTCGAGGACGGAAAGCTTACGTTCCCTAGCGAGGAGAACGGCTTGCGCTCAGCCGAGCGAGCGCGTTTCGAAAATTCTGAAACCGCTGTTTCCAGCGCACATCGGGATTTTTCGCCCCGCCGCTCATCGATCGCCAGCATGCTCGCGGGCTAAAATTCCGGCAACGTCTTCTTTGGTGGCGCCACTCCCCTGACTCGCCAAAACCATCGCCCGGGCTAGGGTCGTCCGCGTGAACGAAACCTGGCGCGACCTGCTGCTGGCGCCGGGTGGCGCGCGGGGGGACATGGCGCCGCCGGCATGGGCGAAGACCGTCAATGTGCTGATCGCGATCACCGTGCTCGTCGGCGCGGTGTCCTGCTGCCTTGTCTTTCTGGACTACAACTGGGTTTGGGGCGCCGTCTGGACGCGGCGGGGGGAACTGGAAAAAGGCTGGCTGCTGACCCTGGGAATTTCCGCGGCGGCGCTAGTGACAAGCCTGGCGATCGGGTTCGTACTTGCGCTCGGACAACGGTCCTATTTTTTGCCGCTGCGCTATTTTGCGAAGGTGATCGTGGAGCTAGTGCGCTGCACGCCGCTGCTCGTGCTCATCCTCGTGCTCTGGTACGGCGTGGGCGGCGTGTTTCATGTCAGCGACGCCTATCGGCTCGTCGCGGGCATCCTAATCCTCTCCATTTTTGAAGGCGCCTATAACAGCGAGATTATGCGCGCGGGCATCGAGGGCGTGGGCAAGTCGCAGATTGAATCCGCGCGGGCGATCGGGCTGACGCGCGCGCAGGCGTACCGGCACGTGATTGTCCCGCAGGCGTTCCGGCAGACACTGCCACCGCTCGTCGGCCAGTTGCTCTCGCTGATCAAGGATTCCTCGCTGCTCTCCTTCATCGCGCTGCCGGAGCTGACGCACGTGGCGCAGCAGGTGAACTCCGATACCTACAGCACGCTGGAGACCTACCTGCCGCTGGCGTTCGGCTACCTCGTGCTCACCGTGCCGCTCTCGCTTTTGTCGCGCTGGCTGGAGCGGCGGTTCCATTATGAAACTTGAGCTGCAGAGGCTGATCAAACGCTTTGGCACCCACACGGTGCTCGACGGGATCGATCTCGCGCTGGAGGACGTGCATTGCCTCGCGCTCATCGGTCCCTCCGGCGGCGGGAAGTCGACCTTGCTGCGGCTCGTGGCCGGGCTGGAATATCCCAGCGCCGGCACGGTGTCGCTCAACGGCGCGCAGATCGATTACACGGACGAGGCGCTGCTGCGGCACCGGCGCTCCATCGGCACCGTCTTCCAGGCCTACAATCTTTTTCCGCACCTGACGGCGCTGCGCAACATCACCCTGCCGCTGGAGGTGGTCCACGGCCGCAGCGCGGAGGACGCGCGCGACCTGGCCCGCGCGACGCTGGACCGCTTTCAGCTTCTGGCCCACGCGCACAAGCGGCCGGCGGAGCTTTCCGGTGGCCAGCGGCAGCGGGTGGCGATCGCCCGGGCCATCGCAATCAAGCCGCAGGTGGTGCTGCTCGATGAGCCGACCTCCGCGCTGGACCCGGAAATGACAGCGGAGGTGCTGGAACTGATCGAGGAGTTGAAGAACGAGGGCCGCGACCTGCTGCTCGTCACGCACGAGATGGGCTTTGCGCGGCATGTCGCGGATCGCGTTGCGCTGCTGGCCGAGGGCCGGATCGCGGAATTCGGTCCGCCGGAGCAATTGTTTGCCGCGCCCGAGTCGGACGCCACGCGGGCGTTTTTGCGTCGGGTACTGAAGTACTAAATCGGGGCTGGCTGATTCTAGACGGAATTAACGGGACGGGGGAAAAGACAGAACTCGTAAAACTGCCCCTTCCGCCAATTTGGTAATTCCGTAATTCCGTTCAAAAATGCAGGGTCTTCTATCCTTCTTGTTCCATCTGTCTAAATAAGTTCTCCCTGCTTCAGCGCTCCAGCCTTCTTCGGCGCCACCACCTTCGCCGCCTCAGCGTGTCGAATAACGCCGGATTTCTTTGGATCGAACACCGCGACAACCGGGCCGTGATCGCTCGTACCGGTCTCGCGTTTCACCACGCATGAGGTCGCCGCCTTCGCCAGCGCGTTGGCCGCATAGATATAGTCCAACCGCCAGCCGATATTGCGCTCCTTCATCTGCCGCCACGGTGCCCACCAGGTGAACATCTGGTCGTCATGCGGGTGCATCTTCCGGCCCAGATCGACCAGATCATGGGCCAGGATCGCATCCAGCATCTCGCGCTCCTCCGGCAGCTGGCCGGTGACGAGCTTGCGCTCCCTGGGGTGCACATCGCGATCATCATGCGCGACGTT
The DNA here is from genome assembly GCA_903970275.1 of Betaproteobacteria bacterium. GTDB lineage: Bacteria > Verrucomicrobiota > Verrucomicrobiia > Methylacidiphilales > UBA1321 > JABDGH01. Next base: position 3,278 of record CAJCIA010000247.1, on the reverse strand, counting down.
GAAATCGCCGCAGAGCACAAGCGCCTGGCCTTTCGCCTTCGCCTCAAGCGCAAAGGCTTCCATCGCGGCAAGAAACCGCATCTTGGCCGCAAAATCCTTCCCGCCATTGGGCACATAAATCGAGGCGACAGTGATCCCCTGGATCCGCGCGGTGACGATCCGGTTCTCCATGTCAAAGGGCGGATGCTGGAAATCCGGCGCCGTGGCCGAGAGGCTTTTGTGCACCAGCAGCGCCACACCGGAGTAGCCCTTGAAGCCGTGCCAGTAACTCCAGTAATCCTCCCGATCGCGCAACGCCGCCGGGACGCTTTCTCGCGGGGCCTTGGTTTCCTGCAGGCACACGATGTCCGGCGACTCGCGCTCCAGCCACGCCAGCACATCCGCCTCCCGCGCGCGGATGCCGTTGACGTTCCAGGTGGCGATTTTCATCAGCTGATCACGTGCAGGCTCCTGATTCCATCATCAAGCAAGTGAGCCGGCAACCGCCGATCCAAGGTGGCGAGTTTCCCTCCTCTTCGCGCAGCGAGTCCAAAAAGATAAAGGTCCGTGAGGTGGGCCGAGGGCAAGGATCTCGTCGACGCATCTTCAAGGAGAGAGAAATTGTCCGGCCAAAAATCGTGATCCTCCCGCGCACAGAACTCCCGAAAAACTTCGAACACCCACGCGGCAGGACCAAGAGGCACCGGGTAGCTCGGCGCTGTCAGAATCCTTAGCAGGCCGTTTTCCGTAATCGGGCAAGTCGCCCATCGATTGTTACCTTGGCCTTCAAACCAGCTAAATGCCGTCTCGTGATGAACGTGGTTCTCATCGAGAAGCGCGATGAGCAAGCTGACATCCAGAAGAAAGGTCACATCAGCTTGTCGATCAGACGATTGACAACTTCAGAGTTTACCGGTTTGGAGCTCTTCACTTTGGCAAAAACGCGGATACCGTTCCGCCGAACCGTCCGGGCCTTTTTTGGCAGAGCGCGCCGGACGAGTTCAGACAATACCTGACCGGGCGTCTTTTTCTGCGCAGCGGCGAGATTCTGCACCTCTCTTAGCACGTCGCGATCAAGATCAACCATCGTCTTCATGTCCCCAGCATCCCCCACCTTCGCGTGCGATTCAAGGCTGACGGCGCGCACGTCACCATTGCCTTTTGACTGTTCAACCCCCGCCTGCCTCCCCTAACGTCGACCCTCTATGCCTGCCAAGATTTATTCCGACAAAGATGCCGATTTGAATGCGTTGAAGAACAAGACCGTGGCCGTGATCGGCTTTGGCTCCCAGGGTCATGCGCATGCCCTCAACCTCAAGGAAAGCGGCGTCAATGTCGTCATCGGCCTCTATAAAGGCAGCAAGTCGATCGAGGCGGCCAAGAAATATGGCTTCAAGGTCATGAGCACCGCCGAGGCGGTGAAAGCGGCCGACGTCATCTTCGTCGCCACGCCCGACCTCGCCATCGCCGAGGTCTATGAGAAGGACATCAAGCCCAGCCTGACCAAGGGCAAGGCGCTGCTCTTCTCCCACGGCTTTGCCATCCACTTCAAGACCATCGTGCCGCCGAAGGATATCGACGTGCTCATGGTCGCGCCGAAAGGCCCGGGCCATCTCGTGCGCCGCCAGTACCAGGAAGGCCGCGGGGTCCCCGCGCTCATCGCGATCTACCAGAACCCCAGCAAGCAGGCGAAAAAGATCGCGCTGGCCTGGGCCAAGGGCATCGGCGGCACGCGCGCCGGCGTGATCGAGACCACCTTCAAGGAAGAGACCGAGACCGATCTCTTCGGCGAGCAGGCCGTGCTGTGCGGCGGCGCCAGCGCGCTGGTGCAGGCCGGCTACGACACCCTGGTGGGCGCCGGTTACCAGCCGGAGATGGCCTACTTCGAGTGCCTGCACGAGCTGAAGCTCATCGTCGACCTCATGTACGAGGCCGGCATTGCGGGCATGCGCTTCTCCATTTCCGACACCGCCAAATACGGCGACGTGGTCATCGGGCCGCGCATCATCAACAAGGCCACGCGCGCCGAGATGAAGAAGGTGCTCAAGGAAATCCAGGACGGCACTTTCGCCCGCGGCTGGATTCGTGAAGCGAAGACCGGCAAGAAAAAGTACACCAAGCTGCTGCGGGACGGCGCGAAGCACCCGATCGAAAAGACGGGCGCCCGGCTGCGCGGCCTGATGCCGTGGATCGCCAAGCGCAATCTCGGCGGCGCGCAGGCAGCCTACTAGTCGGCGCACGCAACCCAGGCGGCGGGTATGAGAACACGTTTTCTTCTGCCCGCCGCGGTGACGCTTTCCATGCTGGCCGCGCGGGCGGACCTGCAACTCGACCCCAACGCGCTGAACGCGCCGGGTACGGTCTCCACGACCAAAAGCAGTACCAGCACGACCACGCCGAGCACCGCACCCGCGGCTCCGCCGGAGGATGCCCGCACCGTTGCGCTGGCGCAGCGTTTTGCGCAGGGCCAGGCGGTCGAGGCGCAGGGAAATCTCGAGCAGGCGCGCTCCATCTTCGACGCCATCATCGCCGAGGCCCCCGACGCCAAGGGCTCCCTGCGCGAAGCCGGCCTGATCAGCGTGCAGCTCGGCGATTACGCCCGCGCGGATGACTACTTCAGCAAGCTGCACGCGCTCGTGCCCGATTATCCGATGGCGATCGAGATGCTCATTCAGATCAACCAGACGCTGAAGCGCGATGCGAAGGTGGAAATCCTGCTCAAGGAATTCCGCGACCTCGCGGTGCAGGGCAAGACCAAGCCCTACTTCGTCCGCGAGCGCGTCAGCCTGCCCGCCGGGCAGGATCTCCGCATCACCCAGTTCTTCGATTATCGCCAGCCGCCCTATTGCGCGTGGATGGCCGAGGTCTTCAACTCGCAGCATCAACGCACGCGCTGGCTGGCGGTCAATTACGACCCCGAGGTCACCGCGCAGATGCGCAAGGACCCGAAGCTGGCCAACGCCGAGCAGTTCCTCGTGGTCGACAACGTCATGGATGGCACCGGCCGCGTCGTGCGCATCGACTGCTACCAGCAGTTCCTCGCCCCGCCCGACTACGCCAAGGCCCGCATGATCCTGCTTGAGATCCTGGCCAACGGCCTCAAGCCGATCGATTCGGCCGCCGTGCCGGCCTCTACCGCGCAATAGTTCGGCGGCTGTCGCGGGTTGCGACACGCGCGGCCAGCGTGGCGCATCCTTCGCCGGCAAATGCGGACGCGAGGCGGGAAGTTCTTACCCGCTTTCGCGTGTTGAACGACGTGTGCGCCGATCGCGAAATCAATTTCCCAGAGGAGAACCAGG